>JAIEQO010000708.1 GCA_019747655.1 Gemmataceae bacterium
CGTGCACCTCTCCCCCCGCTTGGGCGCGGGGGGGGGGTGCCCCCCCTGATACCGGCAGAATCCGGGGGCACACGCCCCCCGCTCGCCCCGAGCTTCAGCAGTTGCGGGCCGCCGGCCGGGCGGGTACGCTCAGCACACCTCTCCGGAGCCGGCCATGTCCGACGACCACAGCCACGCCCACGACTGCGGCGACGACTGCGGCCACGACCACCACGACCACGAGGCCGCCCGGGCCGCCTTCTGGGACTGGTTCGCCGGGAACGGGGATCGCCTCCGGGCCGCCGTCTACGGCCCCGACGAGGCCGCCCGGGAGGCCGCCTATTCCGAACTCCGGGACGCCGCCGAGAACGCCGGCGAGGACCTCGTCCTGGAGATCGGCCGGCCGCCCGCCGACGGGCCCGGGCTGCTCGTGGTCAGCGCCGACGGACGGCCCGACCGGGTCGACGGGGTCAAGGCGTTCGCCGCCTCGGCCCCCGACCTGCCCGGCTGGGAGGTGGTCGCCTTCCGCCCCCGGGACACGATGGACGGGTTCGTCATCGACATCCAGGGCGAGCGGGTCGGCCCGGACGACATCCGGTTCGCCGTCGCCCCCGACCCGGACGGCCTCGCCCTCACCCTTTTTGTCGCCGGGCTGACCCCGGAGAACGAGCGGGTTCGCGGCCTCGGGGCGTCGCTCCTGGCCCAGCACGCGGTCGGCGAGCGGGACGCCCTCACCCTCCTCTCGGGGGTCCGGACGGAGCCGCCCCCCGCAAACCCCGCCGGGCTCCGGCCGTTCGCCGAGCTGCCCGGCGTCCTGGCCGCCGCCCGGGAGGAGCGCTACCCGCCGCCCGGCCGGCTGGACCCGGCCGACGAGTGGGCCACCGGTCAGGGGACGATCGGCGGCAAGCCGGCCATCTTGCTACTGCGGACCGGCCTCCGGCCGCTGGCCGGCCACCCGCTGTACGACCGCCGGCTGACCGTCTCCCTTCCCTTCACGAACGTCGGCCCGGAGGGGATGCCGGCCGACGGGGACGAGTTCCAGGCGGCGTCCGACGCCGGCGACGGGATCGCCGAGGCCCTGGAGGCCGGGCAGCAGTCGCTCCACGCCTTCACCGTCACCGGGCACGGCCGGCGGGACGTGGTGTTCTACACGGCCGACCCGGACGGGGCCCTGGACCGGCTGGCCGCCGCCCGGGCCGAAGGGCTCGGGTTTGCCGTCGAGGCCGAGGTGGAGTGGGACACGTACTGGGGGGCGTACCGGGCGTTCGCCGACGCCGGGGATGGCGGGGATGAGGAGGGGGGCGACGAGCCCGGGGAGGGCGAAGACGAGTAACGCCGGCATCGCGGTTGCGTCGGTGAGACCTTGCCCCGGCCAGGGTATCCTCGGCCGGGCTTTCCATCCACCGAGACTTCCGCCATGCCGACCCGCACCAAGGCCGACCTGTTCCCGTCCCGGATCGACCTCCCGGCCGACACCCGCCGGTACGTCGTCGACATGCTCAACGGCCAGCTCGCCAACCTGACCGACCTGTACACCCAGACGAAGCACGCCCACTGGAACGTCAAGGGGGCGAACTTCTACGGCCTGCACACCCTGTTCGACAAGCTGGCCGAGGGGCTGGAGGAGTTCGTCGACAACACTGCCGAGCGGGTCACCGCCCTCGGCGGGGCGGCCCGCGGAACCGCCCGGATGGCCGCCGCCAACTCCCGGCTGGACGACTTCCCCGAGGGCACCCACGCCGGGCTGGAGGTGGTCCGCGTGGTGGCCGACCGGTACGCGGCCGCCGGCAAGGACGCGCGGGCCGGGATCGCCCAGGCCGACGAGCACGGCGACGCCGACACCGCCGACCTGCTCACCGACGTCAGCCGGTATCTGGACAAGTCGCTGTACTTCCTCGAATCCCACCTCCAACAGGACGAGCACGGCTGACCCCGCGCACCCGACTGCCCGGCACCGGGAAAATTCCCGCCCGGCCTCTGGACACGGGCCCGGGGATCGGCGACCATCGGCGGCGGGGCCGACCCCCGGCCCCTCGCCCTGGTCATCGCCCCGGAGGACGCACCGTGTCCGAGACCGGCGACAAGATCAAGCAGGCGGCGAGCGACGCCCTGGAGACGGCCAAGACCGTCGGCGGGAAGGTGGTCGACAAGGCCCAGCAGGTCGGCGGGCAGGTGGTTGACACGGCCCAGCACCTGGGCGGGCAGGCGGTCGGGGCGGCCAAGCACTACGGCGGGCAGGCGGTCGACGGGGCCAAGGACCTGGCCGAGGCGGCCGGCGAGAAGGCCAAGGACGCGGCCCAGGCGGTCGGCGGGTTCGTGTCGAACGTGGTCGGCAAGGTGACGGGCAAGGCCGAGGAGGCGGCCGCCCCGCCGCCTAAGGCCCCGTGACGGTCCGGGATGTGCATCGGGTGGGGGCGGGTACACACCGTACCCACGGACGCTGCCGAACCCCGACCGGAGGCCGTCATGGCCGACACCGCCGACAAGTTCAAGGACGCCGCCAAGAGCGCGGCCGACGACGTGAAGGACGCCGCCGGTAAGGCGAAGGACAAGGCCAAAGACCTCGCCTCCGACGCCAAGGACGCCGCGAAGGATGCCGCCAAGTCGGCCGGCGACGCGGTCAAGAACGCCGGCGACAAGATCAAGGACCAGGGCCGGTAAAACCCAGTTCCGGGCGAGCGGGGGGGGGGGGCCCCCCCCGGAGGGGTTCAGCACCGGGGGGGCCCCCCCCCCCCCCCG
>JAIEQO010000092.1 GCA_019747655.1 Gemmataceae bacterium
GTGGGTCTGTTTGGGTGGCCGGGGCAGAGTCCGCGAGGCCCCGGCCACCCAAACAGACCCACTACCCAAAACCGAGGGCCGACCGGTTCGTCCCCGGGGTCGAACGGGGGTCGCATCCCGCCACCCCCAAAACGCCGGCGGCCGCCCCGGATCGGGGCGGCCTCCGCTCGCTTCGCATGGTCCGTCCGCTCCGCATTACCGCCGGTAGGCCGGGGCGGTCCCGGCCGGCGGGGCGGGGGGTGCGGCCGGGACCGGCGCGACCGGCATCCCCGCCGCGGCCGGGGCGACCCCGGCCATCCCGGGGGCCATCACCGCCCCGGCCACGCCCGGGTTCGGGTTGGCCGCGGCCCCGGCCTGGACGTTCGCCTCGGCCCGGGTGGTCTCGTCGGTCGGGGGCAGCTCGACCTTGCGGGCGGCCCGGCCGATCGACCCGAGGAACGCCCCGATGGTCAGGATCGTCGCCCCGGTCAGGAGCACCCCGTAGAAGAAGAACTGCTCGTTCGGGGTCAGGTCCTGGCCGCTCTTGATCGTGTACCGCCAGACCAGGGTCCAGACGATGAACAGGGCGCCGCCGGTGATGAACCCGATCGACAGCTTCGGGCCGAACGCGGGCTGGGACATGATGGGCATGGGTGCCCCTCCGGGGGTTAGGTGAGTCGCCGGGCGATGGATCGCCGCCTGGGTGTGCGTCGGAATGCACGTCGGGTGCCAACCCCGGCACGCCGGGTGCATTTCTGTCCGGGAGAAGCCCGACAGGCCCTCCGGGTGGCCGGGGCAGAGTCCTCGATGCCCCGGTCTGAACAACTTCCGGGGCATCGAGGACTCTGCCCCGGCCACCCGAACCGTGGCCTGATCCGAACCCCGATGCCCGCCCCCGACCTGCCCGACTACGCGGCCTCGCTAACTCAGTACCACCGGGCGTTCGGCCGGGAGCTGCGGCGGGCCGTCCGGGCGGTGCCGCTGCCGGCCGGGGCCCGGGTGCTGGACGTGCCGTGCGGGGACGGGTTCTACGCGGCGGCCCTGGCCCGGCGGCTCTACCCGTTCGGCAAGGTGGTCGCGGCCGACCTGTCCGACGCCTACCTCGGCCTGGCCCGGGCCGAGGTCGGGCGGTGGGGGCGGCTGGCGACCGTCGAGTTCGCCCGGGCCGACGCCTACGCCCTGCCGTTCGCCGCCGACGAGTTCCACGCCGTCTGGTGTGCCCGCAGCCTGATCAGCCTGGACCGCCCGGTCGACGCCCTGCGGGAGATGCGGCGGGTGGTGAGGCCGGGCGGGGTGGTGGCGGTGCTGGAGGACGACGAGTACCACCGGGTGGTGGTGAACTGGCCGGTCGGGCTGGAGCTGGAGTTGCAGCGGGCGGTGGCCGAGGCGAGCCGGGAGCGGTACGGGAGCCGGGCCGGGCTGTCCCCGGCCCGGCGGGTCCGGCGGTGGCTGCTGGAGGCGGGGTTGCGGCCGGGGCGGCGGCGGACGTTCTCGGCCGACCGCCCGGCCCCGTTCGACGGCCCGACCCGGGCGTACCTGGAACTGCACCTCAAGGAAACGCGGGAGTTCGTAGCGAAGTTCCTGCCGGCGGACCAACTCGCCGCCCTCGACCGGGCCGTCGACCCGGCCGACGCGGGGTCCGTGTTCCGCCGCCCGGACGCCGAGCTGACGTGCTTGACGACGTTATTTTTGGCGACGAAGGGGTGAGCACAGGCCGGGAGGCCTGTGCCACCCGTCGGCTTGGTGGCACCCGACCAAGCCCGCCGGGGCGGTCTACCGGGTCTACCCGGGAGGCCTGTGCCACCCGTCGGCTTGGTGGCACAGGCCTCCCGGCCTGTGCGGGACCCATCACGGCCGCGGCGGGCCCTGGGCCGGGGCGACGGCCGGCGGGGCGGTAGCCGTCCCCTGGGCCGGGGCGGCGGTCGTCGGCAGGACGAATTGCCCGTTCGGGGTGTCGTACCGCTGGAACAGCCCGTCGGCGCTGGTGGCCGTCCCGTACCCCTGTTGGCCCCAGACCCCGTACGCGCCGCCGGTCCCGGCCGGGAAGACGATCAGCAGCACGTCCGGCTTGAAGAGGGTCAGCTCCCGCGGGTTGGGCAGCCGGCCGTCGAAGGCGACGAGGGCATGGGTGTCCTTGGCCAGCACGTCCTTCCACTTCTTCGGCAGCACCCGGTTCCCCTCCATGTCGAACACCGACACGTCGGAGGCGTCGTACTTCTGGCCGACGACCCGGGTTTCCATCCGGTACGATACCGCCGGCGGCTGCTTCCCGTCCGACTCGGCGTAGACGGCGGCATTCACCCGGGCCCGCTGGCGGACGACGATCTTGCCGTCCTCCAGCCGGACGACGGCCTGGGTCGGGACGGTCGGGTAGGGCACGTCGTCGTCCTCGACGCCCTTGGCTACCACCTTCTCCGGGGCCTTGGCCTTGCCGGCGGCCTTCCCCTTGGCGGGCGGCTGCTGGGCGGCGGCCACCTCCTCGTCGTCCTGATCGAACGGGTTGTTGGCGGCCGCGGGGGCCGGGGCCGGCCGCTGGGCCAGGGTGGCGGCCGTCCCGAGGCCGAGCATCCCGAGGCCGAGTACGGCGGCCCCGGCGATCAGTCGCAGGCGGGTCACGATCATGGCTTTCAAGACTCCGTCGGTGAGGGAGAAGACGCGGTCGGGCAGCAGCGCCGGCGGGACCGCCCCGCCGGCGGCGAACCGGGCCGCCGCCCGGGCGGTCAGGACGACCAGCGCGTG
>JAIEQO010000137.1 GCA_019747655.1 Gemmataceae bacterium
CGTCCGCGCCCCGCTCGGTGTCCGGGATCGGCCGAAACCCATACCCGAACGGCGCCAACAACGTCAACAGAGCCTAACTCGAACATTGCGAGAGGAGGACTCGCCGGCCCGGCAGGCCGGCCCAGGCTCACCCCGCCTTGAGCGTGTACTTGTTTGCCGTCAACACGCCGAACCGCTTGTCGCCGTACTTCACCTCCCGCCGGTGCGAGAGCTGCCGGCCGTCGACCGCTTCGACCGACCGGACCAGGACGCACCTCCGCCGCCATTCTAGCGGGCGGTCGGGCTGACCGGGACCCTCGGCTAACGCGGTTCCTTCCGCGGCAGCGGTTGCCAGTGCCCGTGCATCGCGGCCGACCCGGCGGGGACGGTCGTGACCGCCCGGCCGTCCTTGCCGTCGGCGGCGGCGACGTAGAGCTGCATCGTGCCGCTCCGGTCGGACCCGAACAGCACCCACTTCCCGTCCGGCGAGGCGGCCGGGTGGTAGTGCCGCGTCCCCGGCTTCGAGTCCGTCAGCCGGGTCACGTTGCCGTCGAGGTCGACCCGCATCAGCTCGACGCTGCCGCCGACCTTCGCCGTGTAATACACGTGGCGGCCGTCCGCGGCCCAGACGGGCAGGTCGCTGCTCTCGCTGTGGAAGTCCGGGTGCTTCAGCCGCTCGACGACGCCGCGGTACCCGCCCCGGTCCGCGAGCTTCCTCAGCCCGGTTCCGTCCGCCCGGACGACGTGCGGGTGGCAGTCGTAGTTCTCGCCGGAGACGAAGAGCAGCCACCCGCCGTCGGGCGACCACTGCGGCACGAAGTTGAAGGGGTTCCCCGTCTCGACCTTCCGCTTGGCGCCGCCGTCGGCGTCCGAAACGTAGACCTGGTAGTTCTCGTGGTAGGCGATCCGCTTGCCGTCGGGCGAGGCGTTCAGCCCGTAGGTGAACCCGGTCCCCCCGCCGGAGACGTCCCGCTTGTTCCGGCCGTCGAGGTCCATGACGAACGGCTTCGACACGCCGCCGATCAGGGACGTCATCAGGAGTTTCTTGCCGTCCGGGGTGAAGCCGGCGGAGTTGTAGTTGCTGACCCGGTCGACCGCCGTGACGTTGGTGACCCGGCCGGTCGCCGGGTCGAGCAGGCAGGCGTCCGACAGCCACCCCTCGGTCATGCGGAAGGTCTTGTGCTCGCGCTCCCAGGCGGCGTTCTCCGGGCTCTCCCAGTGGGACCCGACGACCGCGGTTTTCCCGTCCGGCGACCACCCCGCGAACTGCGTCCACGCGTACGGCTTCTTCGTCAGCCCCTCCGCCAGCACCCGCCGCCCGGTGCCGTCGGCCCCGACCACGCAAGCCCGGTTGGTCACCCAGTTGACGAACTGCCCGCCCTCCAGGTCGTTCCGCCCTTCCGTGTAACCGATCAGCGGGACCGGTTCGGCGGCCGGCCCGCGGCCGGCCAGAAGGAGCGAGACGGCGACGCACCGAATGAGAAGACGGTTCATACCGGTGTCTGTTTCACGAAGTGACCGACCGCCTCGACCGGGCGGTCATGCCGCGACCGAACCCGGCCGCTCGACCCATCTACCCGGCCCGAGCCTACCCCGCCTTCAGCGTGTACTTGTTGACCGTCAGCACGCCGAACCGCTTGTCGCCGTACTTCACCTCGAACCGGTGCGGGAGTTGGCGGCCGTCGACCGCCTTGTAGTCGCCCAGGTAGACCTCGCACGGGTCGCCGTCCTTCGTCAGCAAGACCTCGAACCCGAGCAGCTTGTGGTCCTTCCGGTCGTAGTACCACTTGGCCGACACCGGCCCGTGCCTCGTCCGCAGCACGTCGCAGTCGACCCGCAGGGCGGCCAGGCTCTTGGGGGCCACGCCGTCGGCCGGCGGCGGATAGAAGGGCTCGGTCCCGGCGTGGGCGAACTCGCCCTCGAAGCCCGACGGCCCGACCGTCAGCAGCCGGTGGAAGTGGTACAGGGCCATCATCAGCCCGCCCGAGCCGATCGGCTCGGACTGCTCCCGCGGGTCGGTCTGCTTGAGCGGCGAGAGCGTCTGCTCGATGTTCAGCTTCAGCATGACCCGGGCGTCCCCGGCCGCCGGCTCGACGACCGAGAACCGCAGGTCACCGTTGCGGTCGCCCTGGACGTAGGTGCCCTCGGCGGCCCACTCGCCGGCCACGGCCGCGAAGTCGCCGTGGGCCTTCGCGGCGGCCAACAGCTTGTCCCGCTGGACCTCGTTGAAGTGCCAGTTGGCGTACCCCTTCTTCTCCTTGTACAGCTTCGAGGCCGGCGAGTCCTTCTTCGGCTGCGGCGGGCCCTCCAGCTTCGGGACCGGCTGGCCGGGCCGCTGCTCCTCCCGCTCCGGCGGCATCACGCTCTGGAGCCGCACCAGGATTTCCCGGGTGGCGTTGTCCCGGCGGAAGGTCAGCGGGACCCGCCAGTCCTTGGGGAGGGTGCCGAGGATGTTCTTGTACTGGTTGGCGCTGGTCATCGCCCGGCCGGCGAAGGTGACGAGTTGGTCGCCGTCGCCCAGCCCGCGGCGGAAGGCGTCGCTCTCGTCCAGGATTTGCTTGACCACGATCTTGGCCAGGTCGGCGTCCTCGCTCTCGGACCCGACCGACGCCCCGAGGGAGGCGTGCTCGGTGTCGACGCCGGCGTAGAACTGGCCGAGGAAGTTCTTGATCTGGTTGACCGAGATCGCGTACCCGACCCCGACGTTCACCCGGAACCGCTTCTCGAAGTTGATCCGGCCGTTGAT
>JAIEQO010000619.1 GCA_019747655.1 Gemmataceae bacterium
TCGCGTTCGCCGACCGGGACGTGCTGGCCGGGGCGGCCGGCGACGACACCACGGCGGCCGAAGGCGGCCGGGTCTACCGGGCCGCCCCGGCGGCCTTCGTCACCCAGACGGCGGCCGACCCGCTGGCCGAGGGCGGCACCCTGACCGTGTCCGGGTCGTTCACCGACCCCGGGCTGCTCGACGGCCACACCGCGATCATCGTCTGGGGCAACGGGTACTACACCCGCATCCCGCTGGCCGGCGGGACGAACGTCTTCTCGGCGACGTACCAGTACCTGGACGACGACCCTACCGGCACCCCGCAGGACGACTACGCGGTCCGGGTGCGGGTGGCGGACGACTACGCCGACGTGTTGACCGTCGATCGGCAAACGATCGGCGACAGCATCACCCGATTCGACGGGTCGACCGGGGCTGAGGCCGGGACCCTCGCCTCGTCACTGGTGCCCGCCCCGGGGGGGGGCACGCCCCCGTTCAGCAGCGGGGTTGCGGTCGGCCCGGACGGGTTACTCTACGTCGCCTACTCCGGCGGCCTGCGGTCCGTCTTCCGCTTCGACCCGACCAGTGGGGAGAGCCTGGGGGCGTTCGCCACCGGCATCCCGGCCGGCCCCGGGGGCCAGGGGAACAACCTGAGGTTCGGGCCGGACGGCAACCTGTATCTGCGGGACGCGGTCGGCCGGATGCTCCGCCGGTTCGACGGCCGTACCGGGGCGGCCCTGCCACTCGGGGCCGAGGGGACCATCTTCGGCCCGAACCCGGCGCCGTTCGCCGGCCCGGGCGGGCTCACCTACCGCCCCTCCGAGTTCGCCTTCGGCCCGGACGGGCACGTCTACCTCGGGAACTTCTACCTCGCCGGCGGTCTCTACCGGTGGGCCGTCCTGAAGTACGACGGTACGACCGGGACGTTCCTCGGGTACGCCCTCGGCGGGCCGGAGGCGGTCCCGCCGGGGGCGACCATCCCGTACGAACCGGTCGGGCTGACGTTCGGGCCTGACGGCGATCTGTTCATCCTGGCCGACCAAACCCCGGGTGTCGGCGTCAGCCGCGCCGCGTTCCAGTACGATCTGACGACCGGGGAACTGGTCCGGGTCATCGCCTTCTCCCCGACCCCAGGCCCGGGCGGAGCCGTCGGCGGGGACGACATCCTCTTTACCCCGGACAACGCCCTGCTCTACCTTGATGTCGAGGCCGGTACGGTCGATCGGTACGACCTCGCCACCGGTCGGTTCATCGACGAGTTCATCCCCGGCGGGCTCGATTACACGGCCGGAGGGCTACTCCTGGGAGTGAGCCCCGAGGACGTAACGGTCGCGGCCCAGACGGTCCGGAACGTCGCCCCGGCCGTCGCCGTCCGCCCGGCCCCGAACCCGGCCGGGGCCCCGGCCGGGGCGTTCACCCTCTCCGCCGACGTGGCCGACCCCGGCACCCGCGACACCCTCGTTTACGCCTGGGCCGTCACCGCCGGCACCGTCTCCTCGTCCTCGGTCTCGCCCGACGGTCGGTCGTTCACCTACGTCCCGGCCGGCGGGGCCCTCACCATCGCCCTGACCGTGACCGACGACGACACCGGGTCGGCCACCGCCGGCACCCGCGTCGTCTTCGGCACCGCCGCCGGCGAGACCATCACCCTGTCGAACACGCAGTCCAAGGTCGGGTCAGCCGCCGCCGTCGGCTACGGGGCCGGGGTGGACCGGATCGTCGTGTACGGGCTGGGCGGGGACGACACCATCTCGGCCGCCGGGATGACCGCCGCGGCCGGGCTGCCGGTCGTGCTGGTCGGCGGGAACGGGGCCGACAGCCTGACCGGCGGCCCGAAGGCCGACCTGCTGCTCGGCAACAGCCCGGGCGACTACGACGCCGGGACCGACGACCACGCCGGCGACACCCTGGCCGGCGGGGGCGGGAACGACACCCTCGACGGCGGCCTGGGGAACGACTCCGTCGCCGGCGGGGACGACGACGACACCTACTCGGAGGGCCCCGGCAGCGACGACGTGCTCTCCGAACAGGGGACGACCGGGACCGACACCATCGACTACGGCATCGCCGCCTTCGGGATCACCTTCGGGCTCGACCGGGACGGGGTCGCCCAGGTGGTCAACCCGTCGGCCCCGGCCGGGTCCCGGCACACGGTCAAGGCCCTCGGGAAGTTCGAGAACCTGGTCGGCAGCCCGTTCGCCGACGACCTGGGCGGGGACGACGGGCCGAACGCCATCGACGGCGGCGGCGGGAACGACATCATCTTCGGCGGGCCGAAGCTGGGCCCGACGGCGGCCGTCCTCGGCGGCGGCCGGGACACCCTGGTCGGCGGGACGGGGAACGACACCGTCCGCGGCGGGGCCGGCAACGACGTGATCTACGGCGGCCTCCGCCCGGCCGCCGCGTTCGCTCTGACCGGGGCCGACCCCGGCCTCCCGGACGGCGTGGCCGACGACGACGAGATCGAGGGCGGCGGGGGCGACAACTTCATCGACGGCGGCGGCGGCAACGACCGCATCTTCGGCGGGGTCAAGACCGGCGCCCCGGCCCCGGGCAACTCCACCCTCGTCGGCGGAAAGGGGAATGACACGGTCCGGGGCGGGGCGGGCAACGACGTGATCTACGGCGGCCTCCGCCCGGCCGAGGGGCTGTCCTCGGCGGCCGAGTTCACCGCGGCCGACGACGACGAGATCGAGGGCCTCGGGGGCGACGACTTCATCGACGGCGGGGCCGGCAGCGACCGCATC
>JAIEQO010000520.1 GCA_019747655.1 Gemmataceae bacterium
CGCCCCGTAATCCTCCGCGGCCCGCCCGTGTGGGAGGGCTCGGCCGAGCCCTCCCTCACGGTCGGGCCTCGGACGGGCCGCCGGCCGGGCGGTATCATGGCGGCACCCCCACCGGAGCCCCGCCATGCCGCCGCTGTTGTTCGCCGACGCCGCCGACGACGCCGGGGAGGTCCTGAAGCGGACGGTCATCACCATCGTGGTGGCGGCCGTCACCTCGACCATCACCTTCTTCGCCGGCCGGTGGTACGGCCGGTACCGGGCCGGCCGGCAGTGGCACGCCAAGGAGTTCCTGGACCGGATCATCGTCAGCCTGAACATCTTCGCCGACGGGACCCTGAAAATCCGCACCGTCCTGGAGCGGTCGCTGGACGAGGTGTTCCTGAACCCGTTGGCGGTGGACAAGGTGTGGGCGGCGGCCAAGGCCACCACCCGGGACAGCCCGCTGATGCCGATCGCCAAGGAGGACCGGTGGTTCCTCCTGAACTTCGTCCTGAACGCGGTGGCCGAGCACTTCGTCGCCGGGAACATCCGGCAGGACGCCGGGCAGCCGGTGACGGTCCTCCGGTACGCCCTGTTCCTGACCTGCGAACAGGTCGGCGAGGAACGCATCCGCAAGGTCCGGGCGATGCTCGTCCGCCGCGAGCACCTGGAAGAGTTCCCGTACCCGGACGCGCTGCCGAGGCTGGAGAACCCCTGGCACGACGACCGCATCAAGACCCTGCGGAAGGCGGCCGAGGCGTACAAGCGGGAGCCGGACCAGTTCCTGACCGTCGAGGTGTGCGTGTGAGGTCGGGGGGACGGAAGGGCCGCACGATGAACGCGGAGGAAGACACGATCAGAGGAAGAATTTTGTTTTCGTTCTGATCGTGTCTTCCTCCGCGTTCATCGTGCGGCTCCGTGTGTTGGATCATCCGGCTCAGTAGTCCCCGATCACCTCGCCGGCGTTGCGGGTACACAGCGCGGCCAGCACCGGCAGCGGGACGGTCTCCCGGACGAACGCGACGTGGCCGTCGGCGAACACCATGTTCCCGCCGCCGGTGTGGAAGCTGTACGGCTCGTTGTCGTTCCGGGCGTTCATCGACGCGGTGCAGCCGTCGGCCGGGCCGCACCCCTCGGCCGACCCGTCGGCCCGGGCCCCGTCCAGGCTGAACGGGCCCTCGCTGTCGGCCCACCCGATCCCCTGGTCGTTGTCCAGCCCGGGCTCGGGCCGGCGGCCGCGGAAGACCAGCGGCCGGGCCCCGCACTCCAGCACCATCACCGTCGACGACGACCCGTCCCCGATGTCGGCGAACCGGACGGCCGAGTTCCGGTGCATCACCGCGAACCGGTTGGTCGGGTCGTACACCGGGCTGGGCAGGTGGGGGTTGACGGCCGCCGGCTGGACGCCCTGGATGGCCTCGTAGTCGGTCGGGGCGATCGGGTTGGCGAAGGTCATCGCCGGGCGGGGCTTCTTGGCCACCGCCGACAAGACTTCCTTTCGCTGGGGGACGCTCGGGCACTGGTACGTCTTGACCGGGACGGCGGCCGCGGCCGGGTTCGTCGCGTCCCACCAGTGGTTCTTGAAGTCGTACAGCTTCTGGAGGTTCTCCTGCTCGATGTACGGGAGGGTGAGCGGCCGCCAGCCGACGAACTTGCCGGCCGGGTTGCCCGCCCCGGCGACGGTCCAGCCGGAGGCCGGGAAGCAGCCGTAGGCCCCCTCGAAGTTGTGCAGGGCGAGGCCGATCTGCTTCAGGTTGTTCTGGCACTGGGTCCGGGCGGCGGCCTCGCGGACCTTCTGCACCGCCGGGAGTAGGAGGCCGACCAGCACCGCGATGATGGCGATCACGACGAGCAACTCGATCAGGGTGAAGGCCATCCTGGGACCGCGGGCGTCCCGCCCGCCCCCGGGCGAAGAGCGGGCGGGACGCCCGCGGTCCCGGGGAGACGTGACGGCGCGGCGGCGTGGCATGACGGGTCCCGGGTGGGGGCGGGGACGGCAATCTGTACGATACCGCCCGCCCGGCCGGCGGTTCAACGACACCCGCCCAGGTTTCCCGGTTTCCCGCCCGCGGCCGGCTCACCCGATCGGCGCCGATGGGCCGACGGCGGGCGTCAGCCGCTTCGCGGTGATGACCTTGTCGTCTCCGTCGGCGTAGAAGTCCGGGACCCGGCCGCAGGCGGCGTACCCGTGGCGGGCGTAGAACCGGCGGGTCGGGTCGAGGGCCGGGAGCGAACTCGTCTCGATGACCAGCACCCGGCCGCCGGCCGCCCGGGCGGTGTCTTCAACGTGTCGGAGCAGCCCGGTGCCGACCCCCCGCCCCTGGCGGGCCGGGTCGACCCCGATCCACCACAGGTCCCAGACCCGGTCGGCGTGTGGGGTCGGGGCGAAGTAGACCCACCCGGCCGGGGTGCCGTCCGGCCCGTCGGCCCACACGTCCGCCCGGTGGCCGTCGCCCAGCCGGCCGGCGTGGAGTTCGCCGAGCACCCCGCCGAGCAGGGCCTCGGCCTCGCCGGGCTGGAAGATGCCGGTGGCGGCGGCCAGGGCGACCAGGGCCGGCGTGTCGGCCGGGGCGGCGGGGCGGATCATGCGGAGGTCTCGGGGGCGGGTGCGGGCTGGACACGCCCGGCCGCCGGCGGGTTCGGGCGGGGTGTCCTGGGACCGCGGGCGTCCCGCCCGCGCGTCGACGGCCCAACAAGAGCCGGGGGGACGCCCCCGGTACCACGGGGGGCCGGGCAAACGCTGGAAC
>JAIEQO010000685.1 GCA_019747655.1 Gemmataceae bacterium
CCGGACGACGTGCTGAAGCTGGTGAAGGCCAACGGCGGGGTGGTGATGGTGAACTTCTACAGCGGGTTCCTGGTCCCGGAGGGGGCCCGGGCGATGAAGAAGATGTTCGAGGTGGCCCGGGAACTCCGCGACAAGTTCGGCGAGGACACGACCAAATACCGGGAGGCGATGCGGGCGTACATGAAGGAGAACGACTACCCGCCGGGTGATGTCGGCACGATCGTCGACCACATCGACCACATCGTCAAGGTGGCGGGGGTCGACCACGTCGGGATCGGGTCGGACTTCGACGGGGTGCCGAAGCTCCCGGCCGGGATGAAGGACGTGTCGTGCTACCCGGCCATCACCCAGGAGCTGTTGAACCGGAAGTACAGCCGGGAGGACATCCACAAGATTCTGGGCGGGAACCTGATGCGGGCGTTCGCCGCGGCGGAGAAGGCGAAGAAGGACGAGAAATAGCCGCACGATAAACGCGGAGAAGGACACGATGAGAACAACATGATTTTGAATCCTCTGATCGTGTCTTTTCCGCGTTCATCGTGCGGCGGGATCGGGTGCCGCATGTCCCGCCGGATCACCCTCGAAGTGGCCGTCACGACCCCCGATGAGGCGGTGGCCGCGGTCGCCGCCGGGGCCGACCGGCTGGAACTCTGCTCGGCCCTGGAGGTCGGCGGGCTGACCCCGTCGCCGGGGGCGTTCCTGACATGCCGGGACGCCGTCGCCGCGCCGATCTGCGTCCTCCTCCGGCCCCGGGTCGGCGGATTCGCATATCCCGAGGACGAGTTCGACGTTCTGGCCTCCGACGCGGAGTTGTTCATGTCGGAAGGGGCCGACGCGGTGGTCGTCGGGGGGCTGACACCCGCCGGTCGGATCGACCGGGTCTTGTGCCGCCGGCTGGTCGACGCGGCGGACGGAGATGCCGTGGTCTTCCACCGGGCGTTCGACTTCCTCCCTGACCCGCTCGCGGCGCTTGAGGAGTTGATCGAACTCGGGTTCCAGCGCGTGCTGACCAGCGGTGGGGCACCGACCGCGCTCGAAGGGGCGGATGTCATCGCCAAGCTCATCCAGCGGGCGGCCGGCCGCATCGAAGTATTACCCGGCGGTGGGGTCACGCCCGAGAACATCGAAGAACTCGTCCGCCGGACCGGCTGCGATCAGGTCCACGGGTCGTTCCGTAGCCCCGTGACCGACCCGACGCTCGCGTCCAACCCGGCTCTCGCGGCCGGCATGGGCGGCGGGATGGCCCTCGACCCGGCCAAAGTCGCCGCCACCCGGGCGGTTCTCGACCGGCTCGCGGCCGGCTAGAATACCATCGACCGGCCCCACGGGACCCGTCGATGTCCAGCCCCGCCACCGGTTCGACCCCGCCGAGCCGGCCGGGGGGACCGGCCCCGCCCGCCGACCCCGCCGCGTTCCGCTCGGCCGTCGTCAAGAGCCGGCTGCTCACCCGCTCGCAGCTCGACGCCACCCTGGCCGGGCTGCCGTTCGCCGGCGGCCGGTCGGCCCGGGCCGTCGCGGACCACCTCGTCGCCGCCGGCCACCTCACCGAGTACCAGGCCGACAAGCTCCTCGCGGGCCAGCACCACGGGCTGGTCGTCGGGCCGTACCAGGTCCTCGCCCCCCTCGGTCGGGGCGGGATGGCGACGGTCTACCTCGCCCGCCCGCACGACGCGAATCCCGACCCGGGAACGCTCGTGGCCTTGAAGGTGCTGCCGCCCCAGCGGGCCAGCGAGGAGCGGGAGCTGGCCCGGTTCCGGCGGGAGATGGACCTCGGGCGGGGGCTCGAACACCCCCAGATCGCCCGCACCCTCGACTCCGGCGAGGCCGGCGGGGTCCACTACATCGCGATGGAGTATGTGCCCGGGCGGACCCTCCGGCAGGTGGTGGCCGCGGACGGCCCGGTCCCGGTCCCGGCCGCCGCCCGGGTGTTCGCCGACGTGGCCGTCGGGCTGTCCCACCTGCACGGCCGGGGGCTGATCCACCGCGACCTGAAGCCGTCGAACGTGATGGTCCTGCCGGACGGCCGGGCCAAGCTCCTCGACCTCGGGCTGGCCCTGCGGGTCGACGAGGATCTGCCGGACGACCCGGCGGTCGTCGGCGGCCGGGGGTACATCCTCGGGACGATGGACTACATCGCCCCCGAGCAGGCGGTCGACGCGACCGACGTGGGGCCGCGGGCCGACCTGTACGCCCTCGGCTGCTCGCTGTACTTCGCCCTGACCGGGCTGCCGCCGTTCCCCGGTGGCAGCTCGAAGCAGAAGCTGCGGTGGCACCGGACCGAGGACCCGCCGCCGGTCGACCAGCTCAACCCGGCGATCCCGGGGGAGTTCGCCCGGCTGGTGGACCGGCTGATGGCCAAGCGGCCGGCCGACCGGCCGAACTCGGCCGGGGTGGTCCGCGAGTTGCTGCGGCCGTGGTGCGACGACCCGGCCGCCCCGGAGCCCGAGCCAACACCGACCCCGGCCGAGGAGCCGCTGCCGCTCGAAGACGCCGAGCCGGCGACGCAACCCGCCGCCGGCCCGCCGGTGGTGCTGCCGCTCGGGCCGGTCCCGGCCGCCGCGGTCGGGCTGCTCGCGGTGCTGATCGCGTTCGTGTTGGGCGTGCTGGTCGGGCTGGTGGGGCAGTTGTTCTGACAGTCCGGGCGAGCGGGGGGCGGGTGCCCCCAGATCCCGCGCAAAAGGGGGCGACCGCCCCCCCCGCCCCCAATAGGGTGTTTTGTGACCGCAAC
>JAIEQO010000034.1 GCA_019747655.1 Gemmataceae bacterium
GGCGGCGGTCGAGGTCGGCCACCAGTACCTGCCCCGGCACACCCCGGCGCTGGTGGACGCCCTCTTCGGCGGGGCCGGGGCGGCGGTCGGGTGGTGGGCGGCCGCCCGGGTCCGCCGCGGCCGCGACCCGGGCTGACGGCCAACCTACCGCGGCGGCCAGTTCAGGTGCCGGTCGAGGAAGGCGAACGTCCCCTTCCCGTTGATCTTGTGGACGCCGGGGAAGAACTCGATCTCGGTCCGGTCGGCGATCTTCAGCCGGTTGGCGTACAGGTAGCGGATTTTGGCGTACTCGTAGGCCACCATCTCGTCGATGCCGACCCCGTCGTCGTGGCCCCGCTCGACCATGAACGGCCGGGGGGCGATCAGGTAGGCCATCTCGGCGTAGTTGAACGTGCCCCCCAGGTCGAACTCGTACATGTCGTATTCGAGCGTCCACATGTAGCTGCGGTCGAGTTCGACCGACACGCACTTGCCGACCCACTCGTTGAAGTCGGCCGAGCAGATCGACAGGCAGTACCGCTTCTCGACGGCCGGCACCCGCATGGCCGTCTTGCCGCCGTAGGAGAGGCCGTAGAAGGCGATCCGCTTGGGGTCGACGCCGGGCAGGGTTTCGAGCCAGTCGAGGGTCCGCTGGTGCTGGCGGATGATGAAGCTGAACAGGCTGGCCTTGAGCGGCTGGGCCTTCCGCTGGATTTGCCGGAAGGTGGTGCTGCCGATGTACGGGTTCTGCGGGGCGTAGACGATGTAGCCGCGCTCGACCAGCTTCCGGGCGAACTCCTCGTACACCGGGCTCTTCTCCGGGTCGATGACGTGCCGGGGGGTGCCTTCGAGTCCGTGCTGGCAGACGACCACCGGCCGCTTCTCGCCGGGCTTGAGGTCTTTGGGCAGGAGCAGGATGCCGTAGGCGAACACGTCCGGGTAGACGTCCAGCATGACCTCGTACCCGGTCCAGGTCTTCTCGTCGTAGAGCGGCCGGGTCCGCGGGTTGAGCGGCACCGTCGGGTCCGGCAGCTTGCCGATGACCTCCGTGTGGAAGTAGTCGCGGTACGGCTCGGACGACTTCTCCCACGCGGCCGGCGACGCCGCATCGGCCTTCTTCCAGTAGCCCGCGCGGACCGCGTCCGAGTCCCGCCACAGCTTCTGGGTGTAGTTCACGAGCTGCTCGAACTGCCGCTTCTGCCGGGCCGCGGCGTCGACCGGCCAGCCCGGGCCGGGGACCCGTGAGATATGGCGTTTCAGCTCGTCGGCGGCCACCACCGACTCGGTCTCGACCTTCTTCCCGCCGTCCACGACGACCGGCGACCACTTCCCGGCGGCCGCCTTGAGCCGCCCCAGCTCGCGGTCGATGGTCGCGGCCGGGATCGGCCCGAGGGTGCCCGGGGCGGCCCCGGACCAGCCGCCCTTGCTCGGCTTGGGGCCACCCCAGTTGGGGCCCGGGAGCCGGTCGATGACCAGCTTCCGCGGGGCGACCAGCAGCCCGAGTTCGGCGTCGCCGAACTCGCCGAGCAGGCCCCAGACGTTCCGGTCGATGGGTTGGTCCCAGACGGCCGCCAGCGAACCGAACGCCCCCGATACCTGGCAGGCGGTGAACCGCTCGTCCAGGGCCGTAGCGAGCAGGGCGACGAGCCCGCCGTCCCCGTAGCCGACCACCGCGAGCGGGCGTTTGTTCCCGTCCCGGGTCAGCCAGTCGGCACCCGCGAGGACCTTCTGGACCTCGTACCCGGGGAGCGTCCGGCCCATCTCGTAGGCCATCCGCTGGACGAATTCCCGGTGCGGCTGGTTGGTCGCCCGGCCGAGCCGGGGGTTGCCGGAGTGGGTATCGGCGCGGTCGATGAGGGTCGGGATGAGGACCCGGCAGCCCCGGGCGGCGAGCCGGCCGGCGAAGTTGTCGCCGTCGTCCATGCCGATGAGCTGTTCGGGCGTCTGGCCGGCGTCGGGGATGGCGATCACGTCGGCCGACGCGGGGCCGTGGTCCGGCTCGATCAGGATGCCCTCGGCGTCGACGCCGGGGAGGACCGCCCACCGCACCACGGTCGCCGTCCCGCCCTCGAAGAGCCACTGCCACCGGCGGTCCTGGCCGAGCGGCAGGCCGTAGTACATCGCCGGCGGCTCGCGGCGGTCGACGACGCCGAGCAGCTTCCGCAGCCGCTCCCGGTTCGGGGCGACCGACTTCGCATATGCCTCGGGCGACGAGTGGTCGAGCTTCCAGAGCGCCTTCCGCTTCTCGGGGGCCGCGGCCAGCTCGCGGTCGAGGTACGTGTGAATGCCGGCGACCATCTTGGCCGCCAGATCGCCCGTCTCGGTCAGCGGCCGGGTGCCGGGGAGTGGGTCAGCCCGCACCGGACTAACCACAAAGACACAAAGGGCACAAAGCGAACCGACCGAGGCGGGGCGGATCATGGCCGGGTTCCTTCTTCTCTTGGTGTCCTTCGTGTCTTTGTGGTTACTCTTCAGAACAGTTCCTGAACCGGCCGGCCGGGGTAGACCGCGACCGGCGAGCCGGTCGGGCCGGGGATGGTGGCGTCGGGCGGGACGCCGAGGGCGTGGAAGACCGTGGCCACGAGTTCCTGCGGCGTGACCGGCCGGTCCTTCGGCTCGCCGCCGAGCCGGTCGGACGCGCCGACCACCCGCCCGCCCTGCACCCCGCCGCCGGCGACGAGGGCCGTCCAGCAGCCGGCCCAGTGGTCCCGGCCGCCGCTGCCGTTGAGGTACGGGGTCCGGCCGAACTCGCCGGTGGC
>JAIEQO010000942.1 GCA_019747655.1 Gemmataceae bacterium
CCGCCGACCCCGCCCCCGACGGGGCGTACCGGGTCGGCTGCCCGGACGTGCTGGCCGTCTCGTTCGCCGACCGCCCCGACCTGGACGCGGCCGCGGCCGTCGACCTGGACGGCCGGCTCCCCCTGGCCGACCTCGGCCGGCCCCGGGTCGAGGGCGAGACGCTCGACCACGTCCGGGCCGAGCTGGCCCACCGGGCCGGGGTCCCGGCCGACCGGGTGGCGGTCGCCCTGGCCGCCCCGCGGGGCGGGCGGGTGTTCGTCCACGGCCCGGTCCGGGGGCGGGTCCGGGTCGTCCCGTACCGCGGGCCGGAGCCGGTGCTCGACTTCCTCCGCCGGGTCGACGGGCTCCCCCCGGGGTCGAAGCTGTCCGAGGTGTCCGTCGTCCGCCCGAACGTCGCCGCCGGCGGCCGGCCGGAGGTGTTCCGGGTGGACGTGGCCGCGGTCCTCCTGGCCGGGGACGGGGCGACGAACGTGGCCCTGCGGCCGTCCGACCAGGTGTACGTCGGGGAGACGCCCGGGTCGGCCGTCTCCCGGCTCCTGCCCGACTGGCTCGGGGCCGCGTACCGCTGGGCGGTCGGGCTGTTGCCTGATGATTGGCGGCTCGCGGTCCGGCCGGACGGCTGACCGACCCGGGGTGAAACCCCGGGTCGGTGGCGTCCCCCACATTTCCCCTCAAGTCCCCTTGCGTCCCGGCCGACGGGCCGGTATCCCGCCGCCGAATCTCTCGACCCGGCACGGACGGAGGGGGCGGCATGGCGACCGAACCGCGGTTCCGGTTGGTGGCGTTGGCGGCCGCGGCCCTGGCCGTCCCGGCGGCCCGGGCCGAGCCCCCGGCCAGGCCGGCCCCGGCCGCCGGCCAGCGGGTCGTCGCGTACATCCACGGGAACGTCCCGGTCACCCGGGAGGAGTTCGCCGACTACCTGATCGCCCGCGGCGGGATGGACAAGGTCGACCTCCTGGTGAACAAGCGGGTGATCGAGGCCGAGGCCGCCCGCAAGGGGGTGACGGTCACCATGCACGAGGTCGAGGCCGGGATGGCCGAGGACCTCCGCGGGTCGAACCTCGACCGGGCCACCTTCGCCCAGTTCCTCAAGGAGCGGTACGGCAAGACGGTGTACGAGTGGGAGCAGGACGTGGTCCGGTCCCGGCTCCTGCTCGGCAAGCTGGCCCGCGGCCGGGTGCAACTGACCGAGGACGACCTGAAGGCCGTCTTCGACGAGCGGTACGGGGAGAAGCGGGAGGCCCAGGTGATCGTCTGGCCGAAGGGGAAGGGCGAGCTGACGGCCGACGTGAAGGACATCGCCACCAAGAACCCGGCCGAGTTCGACAAGCTGGCGGCCAACCAGCCGAACCCGGACCTGGCCCGGGCCGGCGGGCGGATGATGCCGGTCACCCGGAACCTCCCCGGCGAGGACAAGCGGGTGGTCGACGCCCTGTTCGGGCTGAAGGAGGGCGAGGCCAGGTGGATCGAGACGAAGGACGCCGACACCGCCGTCCGCTGCCTGAAGATCGCCCCCACGCCTCCCGACCTGACGTTGGACAAGGTCCGGGCCGAGGTGGAGAAGGAGGCGTTCGACCGGGCCCTGAACGGGAAGGCCATCCCGGGCCTGTACGAGGAGGTCCGGGACGCGGCCAGGCCGACCCTGACCGTCCACGTCCCACCCCGGCCGGACGCCGCCCCGAAGCTGGCCGCCCGGGTCCAGCACCCGGACCCGCGGGTGCTGGCCGTGTTCGCCGACGCCACCCCGCCGGTCACCCGGGAGGACCTGGGCGAGTTCCTGATCGCCCGCGGCGGGTACGAGAAGCTGGAGTTCCTGGTCAACGACCGGATCATCAAGGCCGAGGCCGGGCGGCGGAACGTCGCCGTCACCCCGGAGGAGCTGGAGGCCGCCAAGCAGGGGTACGCCAAGAAGCTCGGGGTGACGGTCGACGACGTGGTCAAGCACCTCCTGCCCAAGCAGAAGATGACCGCGTTCATGTGGGAGCAGGACGTGCTCGTCCCGGAACTGCTGATGACCAAGCTGTGCCAGGACGGGGTCAAGGTGGACGACGCCGACCTCCAGAAGGCGTTCGACAACAAGTACGGGGAGAAGCGGCAGGCGAAAATCATCATCTGGCCGAAGGACCAGCCGCGGGCCGCCCTGCGGGAGTGGGACGAGGTCCGCAAGGGGGCGACCCCGGAGGAGCGGGACGCGAACTTCGACCGGGTCGCCCGCCGGCAGTTGGACACCAACCTGGCGGCGGCGGCCGGGCGGGTGGCCCCGATCGGCAAGAACCTGGACGCCGAGAACCCGCTGATCGAGACGGTGGTGTTCCAGCTCAAGGTCGGGGAGGTCAGCCAGCTCTTCGAGACCCCGGCCGGGATCATGTGCGTGAAGTGCGACGGGGTCGTCCCGCCGGCCCCGGGGGTGACGCTCGGGCAGGTGAAGGCGGGGCTGGAGAAAGAGGTGTACGACCGGAAGCTGGCGAAGGCGATCCCGGCCCACTTCGCCGGGCTGAAGAAGGCGGCCGCCCCGAACCTCCTGCTCAAGGGCCCGCCCACCCCGAAGGAGCTGCGGGAGGGGGCCGAGCACATCGCCGAGCAGGGGGCCGACCGGGCCGGCGGCCTCCCGCCGGGCGTCCCCAAGCCGAAGAACTGAGGGCGGGCAACGCTTTCGGCGAGCGGGGGGGGGGGTGCCCCCCGAGGGGGGTTAAAAAAAGGGGGGCACCCCCCCCCCCCCCCCCAAACCGGGGGCCCGGC
>JAIEQO010000952.1 GCA_019747655.1 Gemmataceae bacterium
CGCACCACCCCCGGCCCCGGGACGGCCCGCGACCCGGCCGCCACCGCCGCCCCGCGGTCCAGGGCCGCGGCCAGGCGTCGTTCCTCGGCGATCGGGGTGGCCCCGTCGGCGTCGGCGAACAGGACCCGCCGGCCGGCCGACGCCAGGATTCCCGTGCGGACCGCCGCCCCCTTGCCGCGGTTGGCCCCGTACCCGAGCAGCCGCAGGGCCGGCCACCCGGCGGCGAACCCGCGGACGAGGTCGGCCGTCCGGTCGGTGCTGCCGTCGTCGACGACCAGCACCTCGTGGGCCCCGGGGTAGGCGGCGTCGAGGTACGCCCGGACCTCGCGGAGGTACGGGCCGAGGCGGGCGGCCTCGTTGTACGCCGGCAGGACGACCGACAGCTCGGGCGGGCGGGCGGGGGCGGGGCGGGCCCGGGTCGGCGCGAGGAGGGCGGGGGGTTCCATCGGCGTCCTGCCGGCGGTGGTTGGGTGGCCGGGGCGGGGCCACGACACGCCGGGCTCTCACCGGCGGACGCCCGGGGCGGGTTCGGTTACAACAGCCTCGTTACCCCGCGGCGAGGTCCCAGCGTGCCCACCGGCCCGGCCATCATCCTGACGCTCAAGGTGCTGGTGGCGGCCGTCACGGTGCTCCTGCTGGCGGCCCTGGGGGCGCTGGCGGCCGGCCGGCCGCGGCTGCACGGCCGGCTGAACACCCTGTTCCTGGTCCTCACCCTGTCCACGGTGGCCGGGTTCGAGGTGGTCCTCCAGTTCGTCGACGTGAAGGCGGCGTTCGACCCGGCCACCCGGGCGGCCCTGCGGGTCCACCTGCTCTTCGCCGTCCCGGCGGCCGCCGTCATCCCGGTGATGTGGGTCCTCGGGCGGACCGGCCGGAAGCGGGGGCACGTGGCCCTGGCGGGGCTGTTCGCCGTCCTCTGGGCCGGGACGGTGGTGACCGGGGTGTTCTTCCTCCCCCACTGACCCTTGCCGGCCTTACGCATACCCCCGGGGCGGTCACGGACGCAACCCCAACCGCTCAACGCGGATCGCGGATCGCGGAATGACAGACGACGACACGGACGGCCCGCCGCCCCTCCCGGACCCCCGCGACCTCGGCGGCGACTGGGAGCTGGATGCCGAGCCCGAGGCCGAGTCTCCCGGGACCGGACGCCCCCCGCCCCCCCGGTCCCCCGTCCACCACTCCCCACTCGGACGGAGTCCCCCCTTCGCCCGAGCAGATCGTGGAGGCCCTCCTGTTCGTCGGCGGGCCGCCCTTGACCGCGGAGGCGGCCGGGTCGGCGGTCCGCGGGCTGACCCCGGACGCCTTCCGGGCGGCGGTCGACGCGCTGGCGGCGAAGTACCGGCGGCAGGCCCGGCCGTACGCCGTCGAGGCCCGGGCCGGCGGGTGGGTGCTGGCCCCGCTGCCGGCCTACCGGGGTGTCCGGGAGCGGCTGGTCGGGGGGCCGCGGGAGGCCCGGCTGGGCCAGCCGGCCCTGGACGTGCTGTCGGTGGTGGCCTACCGCCAGCCGGTGGCCAAGGCCGAGGTGGACGCGGTCCGGGGGACCGACTCGGGCGGGGTGCTGCGGCAGCTGGTGCGGCTCGGGCTGGTGGCCGTCGCCCGCCGGGCCGAGGGCGGCGGCCGGGAGGTCCGGTACGGCACCACCCCGCGGTTCCTCCGGGTGTTCGGGCTGGCCTCGCTCGACGACCTCCCCCGGCTGGGGGACGTTGGGGGCGCGGGCGGCTAGCTTGTAGGGTGGGACGGGTCCGCGAGGTCCCGCCTCCGGAGAGGCGTGGGACTTCGCGGACCCGTCCCGCCCTACGGGACCAGCCCATGTACGAGATCGTCTACCGGTACGACCCGGCCCGGCCGGAGGAGTACGCCCTGCCGGCCGACCCGGCGGCGGCCCGGCGGCGGCTGGAGGACGGGAACGCGGCGTTCGCCGGGCTCCTGACCGCCCCGCCCGGGGAGGACCGGCGGGTCGTCCGGTACGACGAGCTGGGGGCCCCGGGGGCGGACGGCGGGCCGCCGGTCCAGCGGCCGTTCGCCGCCCTGATCGGCTGCTCGGACGCCCGGGTCCCGCTGGAGATCATCTTCGGCCAGGGGTTCAACGACCTGTTCGTCGTCCGGGTGGCCGGGAACGTGCTCGGCGACCTCGGGCAGGGGAGCCTGGACTTCGCCGCCTCGAACTTCGCCGACTCGCTCAAGCTGTTCGTCGTCCTCGGGCACGCCCGGTGCGGGGCGGTGTCGGCGGCCGTCGACTCGTTCCTGAACCCGGCCCAGTACCTGGCCTACGCCCCGAGCCACCCGCTGCGGCTGATCGTCGACCGGCTGATGGTCCCGGTCCGGGCGGCCCACCAGGCGATCGGCCGGGCGTGGGGGCACGGCATCGCCGACAAGCCGGGGTACCGGGACGCCCTGATCGGGGTGGCGGTCGGGCTGAACGCGGCCCTGACCGCGGCCACCGTCCGGCAGGAGCTGCTGGCCCACGTCGGCCCGGACCGGGAGGTGGTGTACGGGGTGTACGACCTCCTCACCCGCCGGGTCGGGGTGCCGATCGGCATCTCCGGGGACGCCCGGTTCAGCCCCGGGCTGGCCGCCCCGCCGGCCGACCTGTCCGGGTTCGACCAGCTCGGGGTGGCCATCGCCACCTCCCCGGCCGTCCGGGAGCTGCTGGGGTAAGTCAACGACCCCGCCCCCCGGCCCCCCCATCGGAAG
This sequence comes from Gemmataceae bacterium, assembly GCA_019747655.1. Lineage (GTDB taxonomy): Bacteria > Planctomycetota > Planctomycetia > Gemmatales > Gemmataceae > Urbifossiella. The sequence continues at coordinate 2,695 of JAIEQO010000952.1, forward strand.
AGCCCACGGCTGAACTCCAGTCACCAACAACCATCACACCAACGCG
>JAIEQO010000901.1 GCA_019747655.1 Gemmataceae bacterium
CCGATAATATCTACTCCTGCCGACGCCCCGTTAGCTCAATTGGTAGAGCAGCTGACTCTTAATCAGCGGGTTTTAGGTTCGAGTCCTAAACGGGGCACTCCAGAACCCCTCGCAGGGTAACGACTTGCGAGGGGTTCTTCGTTTCTGCCGCCTCGGGCACTTCCGGATTCGTCACCAAATCGTCACCAAATGGCTTCGGGCGTCACTCCGAGTCACCGCCGGCGCTGGGCCTAGGTGCGGAGTTGGCCGGGGACGCCGGGTCGAGGACGGCCGCCATCTTCGTCAGCAAGGCGTCGGCGTCGAACGCCCGGGTGGCGTCGGTGTAGTACCGCCGGGCCGTCTGCGGGTCGAGGCCGAGGGCGTGGGCGGTGGCATCCACGCTCTGGGTCGCCAGGGTGGTCAGGGTGATCCCCCGCTTCCGGAGGTCGTGCGGCTTCACCCGGGCGGCCGGGTGGGCGGCGTTGTACTCCCGGAAGATGGCGGAAACGGCCCAGTAGAGCGTCTTCGGATCGAACTCGTCCCGGTTCCGGGGACCCGGGCGGTGGACCTTGGCGTCGGCCGTGTACCGCTCCCACAGGTGCTTCTTGCCGGCGATCGCCTTCAACCCGGCGAACACGTCGGCGGGCAGCGGGACGACCCGCCCCCGTTTGGTCTTGGTGATGTCCGGGGTCAGAACCAGCTTGCCGCCCGCCAGGTGTTCGGGCCGCAACTGGCAGAGGTCGAGGGTCCGGCAGGCGGTCAGCCCCTTGACCCGGACGAACAGCCGGATGAGCGGCCAGCCCGGGTACTTGGCGTCGAGCCACTTGAAGAACGCCCGGAAGCTCTCCTCCTCGGGGATCACCACGTCCTTCTTGTCCACGTCCGGGTAGCTGACCTCGGCCCACGGGTTCGACCCCACGTACCCGAGTTCCCGGAAGTGCTTGGCCCACAGTGACCGGAGGGATCGCAGGTAGGTCCGGCAAGACACGGGGGTGCGGGGCCGCCGGCCCCGGGCCGTCGGGGTGGACAGGTAGAGCCGCTTGAACCGGGTGGCGTCGGCCACGGTCACGTCGCCCGGACCGGTGGGGGCGGGGATCAGCGACCGGAACACCCGGATCACGGTCCGGTAGTTCCGCAGGGTGTCCGGCCGCAGCCCGGGCGTCTGTCCCAACTCGGCCACGGCCGTGTCCCAGGTGGTCGTCTGGGGCGGGGGGGCCTCGGGCGGGGTGTACGCCTCGTTGATGATCCGGCCCGCTGCCGTCCGGGCGTCGGCCTTCCGGTCGCTGCCGGTGGCCTGCTCCCAGCGGGTGCCGTCCGGCCCCTCGAACCGGACCCGGTACGACCCGCCCCGGGTCGTCAGCCCGTACCCGACCACCCGCCCGTTCGGCAGGGTGTGCGTGTGCTTCGCCGGCCTTGCCATGCCGTGTGCTCCGCTGCGGTGGTGAAAAGGAATGAAGTCCCACACCCGACCTGTCCGGCGGCCGGGTTCAGCGCTTCCGCTTCCGCCGGGTGGTCAGCCAGTCGTCGAGGGCCGCCCGGGTGAACACCAGCTTGCCGATCCCGGGGACCCGCTCGACCTCGTGGCGGTGGTTGTAGAGCGTCTTCTTGGCGAGCCGTGTGTACTCGGCCGCCTGGTCGATGTCGAGGTACGGGGACGGCGGCGCCGGGTCCTTGGCGACCGCCGTCCGGACGGCCTCGACGCCGGCACGGATCGCCGCCAGTTCGGCCACCAGGTTCGGTCCGGGCGAGGGGAACCAACGGCCCGGGTCGGCCAGCGGGGCGGCGAGGTCCAATGCGTCGGAGTCGGGGGCGGACAACTGCGAGGCGGTCGGTTCCCACCACAACCCCCCGGTCATCCCCGTCACCCGGCGCATGGCCTGGTGGTAGACCCGGTCACGGGCCGACCGGTAGCTGTCCGAAAGCGGGCGGCCGTCGTTCCCCGGTGTCGCCAGGAGTTCACCGACGGTCTGCGGCCACTCCTCCACCGGGAGAACGGCCCGCACGTGATCCCGCCAAACCGTCAACCAGGGCATCATGAGCCTGTCGCACCAGTAGGCGTCCTCCGGTGGGCGGTCGGCGGGCTGGGGCGGGGAACTCACCGCACCGCCCGCAGAGGCGGGGGAACACAAACTCGACGCCATTTCGTCACTCCTTCGCACAGGGTTTTGGGTTCACCGTCATCGCCCAGCGCCGTTCGCCGCCGGTGCGGCCTGGAGCCGGAGGAACACCGCCGTCAGCACGCCCGACTCGTCCTCCCCGTCGGCCCCGTGCGGGAACAGGTCCCGCACCGCCGCCGCCACGTCGGCCGGGGTCACGCCCGACAGCCCCAGCCCCCGCACCCCGGCCAGGAGGGCGGCGATCCGGCCGTCCGGGGGGGCGGGTCTGGGGGGCGGTCGCCTCACCTTCCGCTTGCCGGCCGCCGGGCCGGTCCGGGCGGCGTAGAACACGACCGGCCGGCCGTTCACCCCGCACCCCCGCCGGCGGACGGACAGGCAGGTCCGCTGCACCGCCTCCGGGTACAGGGGGCGGCGGGTGCGAACGTCGTATACCGGCGGGGGGAACACCCCGGCCTCGATCAACTGGTACAGCCGTGCCCGGGACAGCCCGACCATCCCGGCCATCTCGGCGACGCTGACCGCCGCCTTCGTCACCGCCCTCTCGCTCATCCGGCGCACCTCCGACACGGGTTATACCGTCTTGCAGTGAACCCTTATGATTCGAGCCTGGTGGCCCATCGGGACCCGATGGCCCCCAACACCGGGGCGT
>JAIEQO010000144.1 GCA_019747655.1 Gemmataceae bacterium
CCGGTGGCGGGCGGCCCTGCGGGCCGGCGGCGGGTGGGGGAGCAAGCCGCTCGGGCTGGTCGGGCTGGCGGCGGCGGTGGCGGTCGGGCTGACGGCCGGGTGGGTGTGGTGGCCGGTGGGGCTGATGCTGCTAACGGCGGCGGTCTACTTGCGGGCGGCGGTCGAGGTGGGGCTGACGGGACCGCGGCTGGGGCTGCTGGCGCGGTCGGCGGGGGTGACGGCCCGGCTCGGGTGGGTGGCCGCCGGCGGGTGGCTGCGGCCGAGCCCGGCCGAATGGACGCGGACGCCGAGACCGGCTCAGCCCTGAACCCCGAGCGCGTCGATCATGTGTTCGCCGCCGTGAGCCGGGTTGCCGATCAGCCGCTGGCCGACCGGGTCGACCACCCAGTCCATGATCTCCAGCGGGACCTGACCGATCAACACCTCCAGGTCATCCGGTATTTCATAGACATCCACGTTGCAGTCCCGACCTTGCACGGTCAGGCGGGCGATCTGGTACACCCCCATCGCCACCGTCCCGCCGACGGTGCGGGCGGTCCGGGCGCGGTACTGCTGAAGCCCGAGTTGGTCGATCAGCCGCTTCGGCATCATCAGGCCGGTCGCCCCGGTATCGACCAGGGCGTCCGTCACCTCGACCGTCCGAACCTGATCCGGCGACAGCCGCCCCTGATCGACATCGTACAGGTCGTTGAGGTTCTCGATCTTCGCGGAGACGACGACCCTCCCCATCGTGGCGGTCCCCATCGGTAAGCCCTCACGGTGGGCGGGCGACGCGGTCATTGTACCGCCGTTACGATAACCCCAACACCCCGTCCACCACCCAGCAGCCGCGGACGTGGACGCCGTCCGGGTCGCGGCAGTGGCCGATCACGTCCGGGTGGTCGCACCCGGCGTCCTCCAGCGCGTCGGCCAGGATCGGCAGGTGGGCGAAGTCCCGGGCGTCGTACATCCCCCTGGCCAGGGCCACGGCCGAGCCCGTCCGCCAGTCGGGCTCGAACGCCACCGGCCGGAACGGGTTGCCGAACAGGTCCCGGACCGTCTGGTGGTGTTCCGGCCCGGCCACGCTCGGCCGCGCGGATAGTGCGGGCGGCAACCGCCCCGCCAACCAGACTGCCTGATAGGCCCCGGAGAACGGGTCGGCGGCGGCCAACTGCCCGACCACGTGCCGCAGCCGCAGAGGGTTTTGGCTGAGGTTGATGAGGCCGTAGTCCAGGTCCTCGACCCGTTCGACGGCCCGGGTCACGTCCCGGAACGGCACCCGCCCGTCGGCGTGCCACTCGGCCACCTCGATCGCCTCGCCGACGGCCGGGTCGGGGACGAGCGCGGCCACCGGCCGGAGGAAGTGGCAGGCGGCCAGCCGGTACTTCCGCCCGCTCACCCGGGGCCGCAGCCGCAGCCGTCGCCGCGCCGTTTCGAGCAGAGTGCCGGGGCTGGCGGTGGTCAGCCACTCCGCCTCGGTCATCGCGGCTCCTCCGGCTCCCCGGGCTCACGCCCGGGGCTCGCCTTCGCCCTCCTCGCCCGCAGTTCGTCCAGCCGGGCCTTGATCGTCGCCTCGAACCCGCGGTCGGTCGGCTCGTAGTACCGCACGTCGGCCGGGACGTACTCCTGGTCCACCCAGCCGTCCCCGTGGTCGTGGGCGTACTTGTAGTCGGCCCCGTGGCCGAACTGCTTCGACCCCTCGTAGTGCGAGTCCTTCAGGTGCTTCGGCACCGGCAGCGTCCGCCCCTCCTTCACGTCCTTCGCCGCCTTCCCGATCGCCACCGTGCAGGCGTTCGACTTGGGGGCCGAGGCCAGGTAGCAGACCGCCTGCGACAGGTTCAACTGGCACTCCGGCAGCCCGACCCGCTCGACCGCGTCCCACGCCGCGTTGGCCACCAGGCACGCCATCGGGTCGGCGTTGCCCACGTCCTCCGAGGCGAAGATGACCAGCCGGCGGGCCACGAACCGCGGGTCCTCGCCCCCCTCCAGCATCCGGGCCAGCCAATACACGGCCGCGTCCGGGTCGCTGCCGCGGAGGCTCTTGATGAACGCCGACGCCAGGTCGTAGTGGGTGTCGCCGGTCGGGTCGAAGTCGAGGACCTTCCGCTGGATCGAATCCTGGGCCAGGGCGAGGTCGAAGAGGAGGGGATAGACCCCACCCCCTATCCCCCTCCCCCGCGGGGGGAGGGGGGACAAAGCCGAAGCGTTCGGTTCTTTCTCCCCCTCTCCCTTCGGGGGAGGGGGCCGGGGGGTGGGGTCCTTTGTCCGGTCCCCCCTCTCCCTGTGGGGGAGGGGGTTAGGGGGAGGGGTCTCTTCCGACGACCGCACCCCCACCTCCAACGCGGTCAGCGCCCGCCGGGCGTCGCCGTCGCACGCCTCGGCCAGGAACGCCAGGGCGTCATCCGTGATGGTGACGTTCAGGTTCCCCAGGCCGCGCTCCTTGTCCGCCAGCGCCCGCCGGATGACGGCCTTGATGTGCTCCCGGGTCAGCGGCTCGAAGGTGAAGATTTGGCTGCGGGAGAGCAGCGGCGTGTTGATGGCGAAGAACGGGTTCTGGGTCGTCGCCCCGATCAGGATGACGACCCCGTCCTCCACGTCGGGCAGCAGCACGTCCTGCTGGGCCCGGTTGAACCGGTGGATTTCGTCAATGAACAGGATGGTCCGCTCGCCAGCGTCTTCGAGGTGGCCGCGGGCCTCGGCCAGCAGCTCCCGGACCTCCTTCGTCCCGGCCGAGACGGCGTTGAGCGGCTTGAACCGGCTCTTGGTGTGG
>JAIEQO010000229.1 GCA_019747655.1 Gemmataceae bacterium
TCAGTCCGCGCGGCGTGGCCAGGTACGCCACCCGCCCGGCCGGGTCGAGGGTGATCCGGCGGACCGGGCCGTCGGCCGTCGGCCCGGGGCGGGGGGCGTCGAACGCCGGCTGGTCGAGCGGCCAGATGCGGGTCGAGCCGTCGGCGTACCCAACCACCACCTCCTCGGTCGGGGCCCGGGCCAGGGCGGTCACGTCGGCCGGGCCGTCGTCCAGCCGCGACCGGCCGGTCCGGTAGACGAGGTCGAGGTGCGACGGCGGGGCGGGGGGCCGGGGCTCGGTGGCCGGCGGGGGTGGGGCTGCGGGGGCCTCGGCCACGGGCTCAACCGGCGGCGGGGAGGCGTCCCGCACCCCGGCCCGGTAGGCGAGGGCCCCGAACAGCATCAGGGCTATGGCAGCGCAGGCAACCCCGGCCGCGGCCGGCCCCCGCCGGCGGCGTGGGACCGACGGGACGACCGCTTCGGCGGGCGGGGCCGGCGGCGGAACCGGGGCCGGGATCGGGGCGTCGGAAACGGTGTACGGGTCGGCCGCGGTGTCGGGGCCGAGGCGGCCGCGGAGCCGGTCCGCGCGGGGTCGGTACAGCCGGGCCCGGCACTTCGAGCACTTGGCCCGGCGGAGGGCGACCCCGGACTCCATCCGGACCCGCCGGCCGCACCCGGGGCAGACGACCGTTGCCGACATGGGGCCTCCCGGGGCAGGCGGTGAGCAGTGATCAGTGAGCAGTCACCAGTCATCAGTTAGGGGGCGACATCATTCAGTCCGGACCTGAACGGACTTAACCCCCGGCTGTTTCCTGCTGACCGGTCACTGCTCACCGCTCACTGTTGACTGGCCGCTGTCCCGAACTGGCGGTGCGGCCCGGCCGGCGGTAGTGTATCCTTGAGAAGCTGGGCAACCCGCATTACTCGCTCGCCGTCCGCACCGTCCGCCCGAACCGGCGGGACCGTTCATGACCACCGTCCGCCTGACCTGCCCGTGCGGCCACGCCTGGGACTACGCCGGGCCCGGCCCCATCCCGGCGAACGTCCGGGCGGTCTGCCCCGTTTGCGCCCCGGCCGACCCGCACGCCCGGACCCAGGTGTCGGCGGCGCCCGGCCGCGGGCTGGTCGGGGACAACACCGACTTCAGCCTGCACCCGGAGCTGGGCCCCGGGGCGGTCCTGGGCGGGTTCGTGATCCTGGAAGAGGTCAACCGCGGCGGGATGGGGGTGATCTACCGGGCCAAGCAGCCGGGGGTGGACCGGGTGGTGGCCCTGAAGGTCATCTCCCCCGGCCGGCTCGGCAGCCCGGACGCCCTGAAGCGGTTCAAGCAGGAGGTGAAGGTCGCCGGGCGGATCAACCACCCGAACATCGTCCAGGTGTTCAGCACCGACCTGGACGGCCCGTACCCGTTCCTGGCGATGGAGTACGTCCCCGGGGTCGACCTGGCCCGGCTGGTCAAGACGGCCGGCCCGCTGGCCCCGGCCGACGCCGCCCGGTACGTCCTCCAGGCCGCCGCCGGGCTCCAGCACGCCTACGAGGAGGGCCTCGTCCACCGGGACATCAAGCCGGCCAACATCATGGTCACCCCGAGCCCGCTCGACCCGAAGGCGGCCGGCCGGCCGGCCCGGATCAAGCTCCTGGACATGGGGCTGGCCCGGGTGGTGGGCGACAAGGAGACCCCCGACCCGACCGACCTGACCCGGGACGGCATCTTCCTCGGCACCCCCGACTACGTCGCCCCCGAGCAGGCCGAGGACAGCCGCCGGGCCGACATCCGGGCCGACCTGTACTCCCTCGGGGCGTCCCTGTACTACCTGCTGACCGGCGAAATCCCGTTCCCCGGGACGACGGTGGTGCAGAAGCTCCGCCGGCAGATGACCGAGCCGCCGCCGTCCCCGATGGCCAAGCGGCCGGCGGTCGGCCCCGGGCTGGACGCGGTCGTCCGCCGGCTGATGGCCCGCAGCCCGGTCGAGCGGTTCCAGACCCCGGCCGAGCTGACCGAGGCGCTCGACCGGGTGCTCAAGGGCGGCCCGGCGTTCGTCGGGACGGCCCCGCCCCAACCCGCCCCCCCGCCGCCGGCCGACGCCCCCCTGCGGCCGCCGTCCGGGTCGTACCCGGTTCCCGCCTCCGGGCCGTCGTCCACCACCCACACCCCGCTCGGGGTCGGGGCGGTGAAGGCCCACGACGGCGGGTTCCACGGGCTGGCCGTCACCCCGGACGGGAAGTTCGTGCTGACCGGCGGGCTGGACGGGTTCATCAAGGTCTGGAACCCGGTCCGGATGAAGGAGGTGCGGGCGTTCGCCGGGGACATCGGGCCGGTCGCCCAGCTCGCCCTGGCCCCGAACGGCCGGTGGCTGGCGTCGTGCGCCACCCGGCTGTCGGCGGCCGACATGCGGGTGCAGATCTGGGACTTCGGCCGGGGGGCCGAGCACGGCCGGCTGAAGGGGGCCGCGGACAACTACCGCTGCGTGGCCGTGTCGGGGGACGGCAAGCGGGTGGCCGCCGGCAGCGCCGACGGGTCGGTCTGGGTGTGGGCCCTGGAGGCGGACGGGCCGAAGCCGCTCTGCCTGACCGGGCACCGGGGGCCGGTCCACGCGGTCGGCTTCTCCCGGAGCGGGAACTCGCTGTTGTCCGGCGGGGAGGACGGGCTCGTCCGCCAGTGGGACCTGGAGGCCGGGCGGGAGAAGGGGGCGTTCCCGGCCGGGGTCGGGCCGGTGGCCGCCCTGGCGGTCGGGCGGGGGCGGGTGGCGGCGGCCGGCCGGCAGGGGCTGGCGGTC
>JAIEQO010000305.1 GCA_019747655.1 Gemmataceae bacterium
TCGAGTACGCGGTCATGCTGGCCCTGATCATCGTCGTCTGCATCGCCGCCGTCACCACCCTCGGGACCAACGCCAACAAGACGTTCAGCACGGTCGGCGCGAAGGTCGGCTAGGGTCCGTCTGCTGAATCGGTCAGAGCCGCCCGGCCGGTGGCCGGGCGGCCCGGCCGCCACCCGAACCGCCCCACCCTGGAGAGTCCGAGATGCGGACGTTCACCAAGAGCCTGGTCAACTTCCTGAAGAGCGAGGACGGCCCCACGGCCGTCGAGTACGCGGTCATGCTGGCCCTGATCATCGTCGTCTGCATCGCCGCCGTCACCACCCTCGGGACCAACGCCAACGCGACCTTCAGCACGGTCGGGGCGAAGGTCGGCTAACCCGCCCGGACCGTCGGGCCGCGGGCCGGGCCGGTGTCGGCCCGGCTCTCCGCCGTCCCGCCCCCCGCGTCGCCCGGCCCCTACCCGGAACCGCACCCATGCCGACCGACCTGTCCGCCCCGCCGGCCGCCGTCCCCACCCCGGCCCGGGCCGCCGAGGACCTGGGGATCGACCGGGCGTTCGCCGTCCAGATGGCCCGGATGCCGGCCCTGGCCGTCCTTTGGGTCGGGGCCGCGGTCCTGGCCGACCGCATCTGGGCGGCGGCCGCCCCGGCCGGCCCGAACCTCGGCCCGGTCGCGGTGATTGCCGCCGGGATGGTCCTGGCCGCGTTCGTCGACGGGTGGGCGTACAAGGTCCCGAACTGGGCCACCCTGCCGCTGGTCCTGTCCGGCTGGATGCTCGGCGGGCTGCACGACCTGGGGGTCGCGTCCGACGCCGGGACCGGCGGGCTCGGGGCGGCCGTCCTGTGTACCGCCCTCGGGTTCGGCCTGCTGTTCCCGCTGTTGGCGGTCGGCGGGGTCGGGCACGGGGACGTGAAGATGCAGATGGGGTTCGCCTCCTGGGTGGGGGCGTACTTCGGGCCGGACAACCCGGCCGGGCTGGACGGCCCGGGGGTGGTGGTCGCGGCCTTCTGCTGCGGGGCGGTGGCCGGCGGGGCGTTCGCAGTGGTGATGATCGTCCTCCGGAGCCGGTTCCGGGACAACATCCGGACGGCCGGCGAGATTCTGACCGACCTCCGGCTGTTCGCCGGGGTCGACCCGCGGCGGGCGGCCGACCGGGCCCAGGCCCGGCGGGCCCGGTGGGTCAAGCTGCCGTACGGCATCCCGCTGTGCGTCGGGTTTCTCCTGTACCTGTGGTACGCCCTCGTCCTGACCGCGTAGGGCGGGGGCGGCGATCGTCGTTCGTAGGGCCGGCTGTGCCGGCCGGCCGGCACAGCCGGCCCTACCGTGTTTCGCCCTGGTCCTGACCGCCCGACCCGGGCGGCAAGCTGCGGAAGATCGGCACGACCGCCCCGGCTGGAAAGACTGAAGCGACCCGCCCGGGGCGGCCGAAACTGAGGGCGGGAGGTACAACCCGCACCCCCGGCCCGGCCGGCGGGATGCGGCCCGCCGGCACGACCGAACCGGTCGCCCCCCGAGAGATCGCACCATGAAGCAGAAGAACCTGGTTCTGATGGTGGTGGCGGTCGGGTGCGGCCTGGCCGCCGCCTTCCTGACCGCCCAGATGAGCGCCAAGCCGGCGGCCGTCGAGACGGTCGACCTGCTGGTGGCGGCCAAGGACCTGCCGATCGGCACCGTCCTGACGAAGGAGAAGCTGGACACGCTGACCAAGAAGAAGGCCGTCAGCCGGGACGCCGTCCCGGCCAAGGCGATCGACTCGCTGGACGAGCTGGCCGACAAGCGGCTGACCCGGACGATCCGGGCGGACGAGGGGTTCACCCCGGCCGACCTGCTCAAGGGGTTCATCCAGATCCCGCCCGGGAAGAGCATGGTCACCCTGCCGGTGACGGCCACCCAGGCGGCGGCCGGGTTCCTCGGGAACGGGTCCCGGGTCGACGTGCTGGCCAGCGTCAAGCTGAACAACCGGGTCCGGGCGTTCCCGATCCTGGTGAACATGCTGGTCCTGGCGGTGAACAACGACGTCCTCCCGCCCAAGGACGGGGCGTACCAGACGGTCAGCATGGTGTCGTTCGCGGTCGAGCAGAAGCAGGCGCTGTTGATCAAGCTGGCCCAGGCCCGGAGCTGCGACCTGAGCCTGCTGCTGCGGAATCCCGAGGACAAGGAGACGGAGAACGACCGGAGCTACGACATCGAACAGGTCGTGGCCCTCTTGGCCGACGAGAAGACCAAGACCGACGTGCGGGGCGAGGACCGGGACCGGTCGCCCGAGCCGGAGCCGCAGCCGGCCCCGGCCCCGCCGCCCGCCCCGAAGCCGGAGACGGTCAGCGTCCCGGTGGCGGCCGCCGACCTCCCGGCCGGGACGGTGGTGACGGCCGACCTGCTGGCCGACCCGACGGCGTTCGCCGCCAAGGAGCTGCCGAAGGAGATCGCGGCCGACGCCGTGACCGACTTCGGCCCGTACCTCGGGCAGACGCTCAAGACCGGCCTGGGGAAGGGCCAGTGGGCGACCGCCGGGCTGATCGGCCCGGCCGAGACCAAGCCGGGGGCGAAGGACGAGTTCGTCCCGCCCAAGGAGGAGCCGAAGCCGGAGCCGCCGGTGGTGAAGGAGGCTCCGAAGCCGACCCCGAAGCCGCCGGCCCGGCGGACGCATGATGTCTCCGTCCACACCCCGTCCGGGACCCACGTGTTCCGGTACGAGGAGGTGAGGCCCGGGGAGTGGCGGCTCCGCGGCCGGGTCCCGGCCGCCGCCGACCCGGCCCCG
>JAIEQO010000325.1 GCA_019747655.1 Gemmataceae bacterium
TGCTCGGGCTGGTGGTGGTCGGGTGGGCCGACGGCCCGGGCCGGCCGCTGGCCGGGGCCGTCGGGCTGCGGACCGACCCGCTCGCCGTCGGGCTGTCGGCCGAGCAGCGGGACCTCCTCGCGGCGATCGACGCCCACACCACGGCCGAGGCCCGCGTCCTTTGGGACGAGACCGCCGACCGCCGGCCGGGGTGGAACTGGTCGGCGCTGCTGCCGGTGCTGACCGGTCGGTCGTACCTCGGCGGGCTCGACCCGGACGCCGAGGTCGAGTTCTCGTTCTGCGGCCTCCGCGACGGCCGGCTGAACGGCCGGCCGTTGGGCGAGTGGACCGACCCCGAGCTGGCCGAGTTCTGCCGGTGGTACAACGTCGGGTGGGTGGTCTGCCGGTCGGGCGAGGCGGCCGGCCGGTGGGTGCGGGTGCCGGGCGCGAAGGTGGCGGCGGAGCTGACGGAGGGCGGCCGGCCGGTGGCGGTGGTGGCCCTGGCCCGGGAGCGGTCGTTCGTGCTGAGCGGGTCGGCGCGGTGGGCGGCGGCCGGGCCGGACCGGGTCAGCCTGACCGACGTGGCCCCGGACCCGGACGGCGGGGTGACGCTGAGCCTGCACCACCTGCCGGGCGGCCGGCTGCGGGCGTACCCGAGCTACGTCCAGGTGGTCCCGGCGGCCGACCGGGCGGCGGCCGACCCCCTGAACCACGTCCGGCTGGTCGTCCCCGGCCCGGTCCCGCGGGTCACGCTGACGTGGGAAAACCCGTAGTCAGCATTCGTAGGGCCGGCTGTGCCGGCCGGCCGGCACAGCCGGCCCTACGAAGGAGAGGAACGGATGCCCGCGATCGCCCCCGACCCACGGGCCTACGAGTTCGCCGCCGCGGCGTACTGGTACATCCAGAAGCGCTGCCACGACAGACTCGACCCGGCGGCCGCCGACCAGCGCGAGCGGACCGCGTGGTCGTTCGCAGTGCTGCGGGCCGCCCGGCCCGACATCCAACTCTTCACCGGCCGGCTGATCCAGTACGAGCAGCCCGGCACGGACGACCCGGGGCAGATCATCCCGGATCATTTCGTCGTGGTTCACCCGAAGCGGATCGACGCCGGCGAACGCTACGCCGTCCCGTACCAGCCGGTCGGGCCGCTGGTGGTGATCGACTACACGCCTGCGGCCGACCGGAAGTACGAACCCGACCGGCGGGAGAAGTATCGGGTGGGGGTGAAAGCCCCGTACTACCTGCGGTTCGACCTGAAGGGGCGTAAGCCCACGCTGTTCCGGCTCGCCGGCGAGGAGTACGGGTCGGTCCGGCCGAACCCCGCCGGCCGGCTCCCCATCCCCGAGTTGGAACTGGAAGTGGCGGTGCTCGACGGGTGGGTCCGGTTCTGGTTCCGGGGCGAGTTGGTGCCGCTACCGGGCGACGTATTCCGGGAGCGGGCGGCCCGGCAGGCGGCCGAGGCCGAACTCGCCCGGATGAGGGACGAGTTGGCCAAGCTGAAGGGTTCGCCGTGAGCGAGCGGTACACCGCACGCCACCCGGGGTGTCGGCCCCGGGCGGCGCGGGCGGCTGACGACTCCTACTGCCCCGGCGGCTTCGGCTTGGCCTCCCGCGGCGGCGGGGCCAGCCGGCCGGCCTGCCGGGCCAGGGCATGGTCGAGGGCTTGGTCGAGGGCCCGGGCGTGGCCGGCGTCGTTCGGGGCCAGCCGGACCACCGCCCGGAGTTCGTCCACCGCCCGGTCGAGGTCGCCCCGCCGGATGTAGAGGTTTGCCAGCATCTGCCGCGCGAGGATGCTGGTGGGATCGAGCCGGGCGGCCGCCTCGATGTGTGGGAAGGCCCCGTCGTGGTCGCCGGCGAAGAGCAGCGAGCCACCGAGCGCGAACCGGGCGAACGGGTTCCGCGGGTGGGCGGCGACGGCGGCCTGGTGCCAGCGGAGGGCCACGCCCGCCGCCCGGCCGGTCTCCGCCTCCTTCTTGCCGATCGCCGCCCTCGCCAAGTCGGCGGTCACGTAATTCCCGAGCGTCATGAGCAGCCCCAGGTCCCCGGGACGGCGGGCGAGAGCCGACTCCAACACCTTCCGGCCCCACGCCTCGTGCTCGCGCGGCAGGCCGGCGAGGATCATGTCGGCGAACCAGTGCGGCTGGCGGAGGGCGTCCGGCTGCCGGGCGAGTTCGCCGTGCCGCCTCCCGTCCCGGGCCAGTACGGCATCCCGGACGGCGTCCCGGTACGGGTCCGGGTCGGCCGCGGCCGACACCGCCCGCAGGTACTGCCGGACTTCGGCTGAGCTTTCCTGATCGAGCCACATGTCCAGGGACGCGAGGGCCCGGCCGGCGACTGCCGACCCGGTCAGCCGCCGACCGGCCTCGGCCGCGGGGGCCCTGCCGGGGACGACGCCGTACGCGGCGAGTGCCGCCCGCTGGCGGGCGAATACGGCGTCCACCGTGGCCTCGGTGTTCACCCCCGAACCGGCACTCTGGAGGATCGAGGTCCACATCTCCCCCTCGATCCGGTCGAGTTCCCGGACCAAGGTGAGGTCGGCCCGGGCCCGGTCGAGCCGGTCGCGGTGGGCGTCACCGCCGCCCTCGGACAGCCGCCGGTCGGCCTCGGCCAGGGCGGCTTCCGCCCGGTCCGGGTCGTCGTCCCGCAGGGCCGCCTCGCACGCCCCGAGCAGGGTCGCCACCGCCTCGGCGTTCCGGCCCGCCCGCTCCCGCTCGGCCGCCGCCCGCCGCTCGTCCTCGACCTGCCGGGCCAGGGCCTCGGCCCGCCGGTCCCCGGCCTGCTT
>JAIEQO010000964.1 GCA_019747655.1 Gemmataceae bacterium
CGGCCGTCCTGGCACGGCCCGCCCCCGCCCCTACTCCTTGGCGAGGACAATGTAGCAACTACGGCTGTAGGACTAGGTTTCGATTCAGCTCGGCGAACAGGCTGTAGGTGTTCACGTCGCCTCGCCCGCAGAGCGGGAACATCCCGCGGCGCGCCTGCGTCCTATCGTCGATACCGCTTGAGTCACGGACGAGATGGCTCTCCCCTTCGGCCGTGCGTCGGGCGTCGAGGAATGCCCGGTAGAGGGTCGGGTCCTTCCCCTCCAGCTCCTTGATCAGCCTGCCGCGGATGGACGCCGTCTTCGCCCCGGCGATGTCCGGGCGGCCGTGAGCGGCGAACCACTCCTGCTCCTGGAGCTTGATGCGCTCCCACGGCGGGTTCCCGATCACGACGTCGAACCCGCCGCACCAGCCGGTCTGCTCGTTGTCCGGCCGCTCTCCCTTCGGCGGGCGGTGGAACACGCCCGGGAACCGGAGGTGCCAGTGGAAGAACTGGTACTGGTCGGCGAGGCGTCGGACTTCGGAGTATTCCTGGGGGCGGATGTCGTCCGGCCGGCTCTCGATGCGGCGGTAGAGACGCTCGGTGATCGGGGTCGGGGTGGCGTCGTCGTTCACCTTCCGCCAGACGAATGCCGCGCACCACGCGTCGGCGAGGAACCGACCGGACTTCCGGTAGCCGTCCTCGTTCGACAGCTCGGCGTTCCGGCGCTCCTTCTCGTGTACGGCTTCCACCGTGTCGTCGGGGAGGCTCTCCAATCTCGCCATCTCGGCTGGCAAGTGGCCAACCCACTCCCAGAGGTTCGGATCGTCGAACAGCTCGTGCTGGCCGAGGCGTTCGGCCTTGTTCCGCTTCCGGAGCGCCGCGCACCACTTCTTCTCGTCCCCCTCGATCGGCTCGAACGCCTCGTCCGGGATGCCCTTGGCGAGGAGGGCCGGCGTCGCCCCGAGGAGGCTGTTCCCGCACTGCACGTGGTGGTCGAGGAAAGAGAGCGGCTTGCCCGGCTCGATCGCCTCCATCCAGAGCGCGACCTGGCACAGCTCGACCGCCATCGGGTTGATGTCCACGCCGTAGACGCAGCGGCCGATCACGTCCCGGAGCGCGTGGCGGACGGCGTCGGGGGCAGGCTCCTCCTCCAGCGTGCGAACCGCCGCGAGCTTCTTCGCCATCCGGTGGGCGGCGGCAATGAGGAAGTGGCCCGACCCGCACGCGGGATCGCACGCCCTCAGGGCCAGGATCGCGGCCTCGGCGTCCTGCTTTCCCGCCGCCTCGGCCAGCACCGGGTCGAGGGCCGAGTCGAGGAGGCGCGTGATGAGCGCCTTCGGGGTGTAGTAGCTGCCGGTCGTCTTCCGCTCGTTCCCGCCGGCGGTCTGCAAGCTGAACGTCGCGGCCTCGGCGTCGTACACCGGGTGAAGCTCGAGCAGCGACTCGTAGACGCTCCCGAGCTCCTCCGCCCCGAGGTTCCGGTAGTCGACGGTCCTGCGTGCTTGGCCGTCGCTGATTACGGCGAGCGCCCGGACGGCGTCGAGCAGGTCGCTGTTGGCGAGCCGGCAGCCGGTGAGTGACTGCGTGCAGTCGGGCGAGAACAGCCCCCCGAGCGCCGGGAGGCCGAGCTCGGGGCACCCGGCGGTGCCGAGCTTGGCCAACACCAGGCCCACCGCCTCGTAGAGGTCCGTGTGCGCGGTGCCCCTCACCCGCTCGGCGATCCTGCGGAGGCGGGAGGTGGAGTAGAACCGGAGATACCGGTCCTTCGCCTCCGCCGTCGCCGCCGGGTCGAAGAGCAGGTCGCGGTCCTCGGCCACGAACACGAACAGCAGGCGGTAGACGACCCGGAGTAGCTGCCGGTAGTACGCCTGCGCGGCGAGCCGCCCGCCCTTCAGGCTTTCCTTGAGCGCGGCGTTCTCCGACCGCGCGAGAAACCCCCGGCCGAAGGCGACGACAGCCCGCTCAACGCCGGTGCGGAGTTGGTCTAGCGCCCGAAGGCCCTGCTCCTGGGCCGCCTTCGACCACCGCTCCAGCCAGCACCGGTCCAAACGTTCGGCGTTCACCCGGGACTCGTGGCAGAGCTTCCAGAGCAGGGCGAAGTCGGCGTACGCCTTCCTGTCGAACATCGCCTTCCTGTCGAACTCGACGAACGCCTGCCGGGTCAGTCGGATGTTGTCCCGCAGGATGCGGAGCTTGTGCCCGTTCGACACGAACCCCCACAGGTGGTCGCCGGAGCGGTTCAGGAACTCCTGCACCAGCCCGTGCGGGCTCGCCTGCTTGCCCCCGCCCGCCTCGACGCGCTTGTCGAGGTCCTGGCGGAAGCTCACCAGGTGGATCGGCGTCTGCCGGCGGACGTGGGAGATGGGGTAAGGCTTCTCGCCGATGACGAGCTTCGCGTCATCGAGGGTGCCGTACTCGAGCACCTTCCAGAACGGGAAGAGCCACCTGGACAGTGTGAGCTGCCGCCCGTCGTCGGACGCGGAGGGGCGGTCGCGCGCCGCCTTGAACGCGTCCCAGACGGCCGTGAGGCGTGCCCACGCCCGGTTCGCCGCCTCATTCACCCGCTCGCCGACGAGGTTGTAGTCCGCGTCGCGTAGCCCGTCGAGTGACCGGTCGGACGCGGCCACCCGCTTGAGCAGGTCGGCCGGGAGTATCGCCCCCTCAACGCGGACGGTCGAGAACAGGTCCGAGGCTCGGCTTAGCATGGGCGAGGCCAGTTCTCATTCACGATCCGGGTGATGGTGTCTATTCTGTCCTCGGCAGGATTCCCGATCTCCGCCGG
>JAIEQO010000779.1 GCA_019747655.1 Gemmataceae bacterium
CAGCATTGTCGGCGTCATCCGGCCAGCATAGGCCGGCTGGGGGCATCGCAAAGCAAGGTCCCAGGTCTTCCACTAGTAACGCTTGGGCGGACGTGGTGGCCGACGGGACCAGGAAGCTGGCCCTGACCAAGGCGGGGAACTTTACCGCCGCCGTCACCATCCTCGACGACGGGGGCCGTGGGCTGTACACGGTCACCTCCCCGAACCAGAGCGGGGATCACACGTCCCAACTCCCGTTCGTGATCGGGGACGAACTCACCGGCGGCAACCTGGAGATCGGCGGGGGGATCAACATGAAGGTGACCGGCCGGCACCCGAACAACGGCCCGTCGATCCGGCAGACGAATGGGGGGACGAAGCTGACCGGCGGCAGCATCCTGGATGTCACCCCGGGCGGGTTCAAACTCATCAACGGGTGGTTCACCACCGTCGTCAACGCCGACTGGACCCGGGCCGACCTCGAAGGGAACCTGGAGATCACCCCGTCCTCGACCTTGTCGGACACCTCGGTCCGCTTCGAGCGTCTCGCCCCGGACTACTGCGGGACCTTCCGGGTGAAGGGGAACGTCAACTGGACGGGTGGGAGTTACAAGCCCGTCATCGGGGTAAACGCCTTCGGCGGGACGAAGGCCTGCCTGTGGCACGCGACCGGCGCGTTCACCGTCGGCGCCAATGTCTGGATCGCGCCCTTCGACTGGGACACCTTCGGGACGATCGCCGCCGGCATGAAGTGGACCATCCTCAAGGGCGACAACGGCGTCGGCCCCGCGCTCCCGCCCAGCAACAACCCGAACTACGGCCTCGCCAAGGTCGTCACCGGTCAGACTGCAGTGTGGGAACTCACGAAGTTGTGACCTCGGCTCCGGCTCGCGATTCGGTCCGGCTTCCGCGTTCGGGGGGTACGACCGTGCGACAGCGTTTCCGGCTCGCCTGCGTCCTCGGGCCCGCGGCGGTCCTCCTCGCGGCCGGGCGGCCGGCCGCCCAGCCACCCCGGCAGCCGGGGGTGCCGGAGAGGATTTACTTCGGCGGGGCGGTCGCGGCGGTGGACAAGGAGTCGATCTCGGTCCGGGGGTACGACTTCGAGCTGACCGAGCGGGGGGACCGGACCAGGACCGTTTCGACGGACTACGGGGCGGACGTGACCGGGGGGGACCACACCGTCGTCTTTTACGACCGCGGTCCGCTCGGGTGGCGTGCCCGGACCCTCAAGGTGATCTGGTCCGAGGTGACGCGCGAGGTCGCCACCGTGGTCACCCCGGCCGGGGAGGAGCTGATCTTTCACCTGGCCGACCAGCCGGTCCGGAAGTTCCCGGCCCGGGGGCCGCTGGCCGAGGGCGGGTACGACAAGAGCGAGGCCGGCGGGTGGAGCTACCGGCTGGCCGACGTCGCCGTCGGGGACCGGGTCGGGATCATCGGCCACCAGGTCGCCGGGGTCGAGTACGTCGAGGCCATCAGCATCGGCCGGCGGCCGGGCGGGCAGGTTCCCCCGGCCCCGGGCGACGTGGCCAAGCCGCCGCCGGCCAACCAGCAGTGGTTCCATGAGGTGATGAACGCCCGGCAGGAGGCCGAGGAGAAGGGGGAGCCGTGGCCGCTGACCCCCGAGCAGCGGGCGATCTGGCGGTCGGTCAAGCCGCCGCCCCGGCCGGCCCCGCCGCCGCGGGAGGTCAAGCCGAAGCCGCCCGGCCGATAGCCACCCCGGAGGGGTGACCGATGCGCCCGATCTGGTGCTGTGCGGTCCTGGCCGCCGGGGCCGGGCTGTCGGCAGACCCCCCGGCCGGGGCCCGCCCGCGGCGTCCGTACCGGCCGCTCGAGCTTCGGGGCGAGGTCACGGCGGGCGACGGCCGGTCGGTCACCGTCCGCGGGTTCGCCCCGCTGGTCCTGCCCCGGCCCCAGCGGGTGTGGGACGCGGACGGCCGCAGCTACACCCTGGTCGGGGGGAAGGAGGACTTCGCCGTCACCCTCGGGGGGGTGACCCACGTCTGCCGGTCGGCCCACGTCACCACCGAGGTGTGGACCCTGACCCTGGCCAACGGCGAGGTCCGGCCGGTCCGCCGGGCCGACATGCCGGCCCGGACGTTCCCGGCCGACGAGGTTCTGGCCGCCGGCGGCTTCTCGCCCCGGGTCACCGCGACCAACTCCTACCGGCTGTCGGTGTCCGGGCCGGCGACTTGGTGCTGATCAACCTCCAGTACGACGAGGACAAGCCCGTCTGCTGGGCCATCTGCATCGAGCGGCGGCCCGGCGGGCGGGTGCCGGAGGCCCCCGGCCAGGAGCCGGATGACAACAACAAGCACCACGAGTGCATGAACGCCCACCAGGACTGGGAGGAGCGGGGCATCCCGCTCCCGGACAAGTACAACCCGGCCGTCGGCCTCGCCAGGGGGGCCGCCCTGCGCCAGGCCGTCCTGGCCGAGCGGGCCGCCAAGCAGGCCGCCCGGGAGCGGGTCGCCCCGCCGCCGCGGGAGGCCACGCCGTAGCCGCCCGGCCGGTAGCCCCGCGTCCGGCTACGGGTCGACCGGGAGCGGGGCCGGGAGGCCCGGGGCGGACAGCCCGCCCACCCCCTGCCGGGGGTACTTCCGCCGCAGCCCGGCGAACCGCTCGGCCCCCAGCAGCGGGCCGGTCTCCCGGTCCTGGTACGCCTCGGCCCGCAGCACCCGCCCGGCCGCCAGCAGCCGCTCGGCCCGGGCCTCGTCCCCGGCCACCAGGGCGATCAGGAACTCGGTCCGGTCGCCCACCGACTCCCAGACGGCCGCCGCCCGGGCCGCCGCCAGGGCGGCGTCGGCGTCGGCG
>JAIEQO010000640.1 GCA_019747655.1 Gemmataceae bacterium
CCGCCCCGCCGTCGCTGCCGGAGCCCACCCCGGCCGCCCCGGGGCTGCCCCCGTCGCTCGGCATCCCGACCCCGCCGAACGGCCCGCCGGTCGCCCCGGCCGACGCCCAGGTCGAACTCGCCCGGCAGCGGGAAGTCGTCCTGATGATGGCCGCACGGGCGGCCCCCCGCCCGCCGCTGCACATCCCGCCGACCACGAAGGCCAAGGACCTCCTGCCGACCCCGCCGAAGGCGACCCCGGCCCGGCCGGTCCTGACGGACGACCTGTCGAAGGTCCCGGAGGTGGCGTTCGCCGAGCGGCCGGCGAAAGATGACCCGAACCCGGCCCTGGCCGCCGCCCACCAGCTCGCCAAGATCGCCCACCTGAACGCCAAGAAGACCGACGCCTTCATGGCGGCCCTCCTGGAGAACCGGCCGGACCTGGCCGGGCTGCCGTTCGTCATGGGCGACGACTGCCGCACCGCCGGCGAGCGGGCCCGGCAGTTCGCCCGGGCGGTGGCCTTCGTCCAACAGGCCCGGGGGGGGTTGACCCAGGCCCAACTCGAAGGCCTGGTCGTCATGACCTCGTCCGGCGTCCAGCCCGCCCCGACCCAAGCCCCGGCCGCCCCGCTCGTGGCGGTGCCGACGGGCGGGTTCTGGCCGCAGTTCGCCGCCCTGTGCGACCGGGACGACGCGGCCCGGCCGAAGGGCGACAAGGCCCTGGCCGAGCACGTCGCCCTGGCCCGGATGGCGGCCCTGACCCAGATGCTCGCGGCCGACCCGGCCGAGGTCCGGGCCGGGCTGGTCAAGTACCTGGCCGGGGTGTCGCACGTCGAGGCGACCCGGCACCTGGCCCGGATGGCGATCTTCTCCCCCGAGGACGACGTGCGGCTCCCGGCCCTCGACGCCCTCAAGGTCCGCCGGGAGAAGGACTACACCGACATCCTGGTCCGGGGCCTGTCGTACCCGTGGCCGGCGGTCGCCCGGCGGGCCGCCGACGCCGTCGCCCGGCTCGACCGCAAGGACCTGATCCCGGAACTCGTGGCGGTGCTGGACGCGGCCGACCCGCGGCTGCCGAAGACGACCGGCAAGGGCACCTTCGTCCGCGAGCTGGTGAAGCTGAACCACCACCAGAACTGCATGATGTGCCATCCGTCCGGCCAGCCCGGGCAGGTGCCGGACACCGCCATCACGGCCGAAGTCCCGGTCCAGGGGCAGCCGCTGCCCTCCCCGTCCCAGGGGTACGGGCGGTCGGCCGCCGACCTGATGGTCCGGATCGACGTGACGTACCTCCGGCCCGACTTCTCGGCCACGCTGACGGTGGCCGACGCCCACCCGTGGCCGGAGGGGCAGCGGTTCGACTTCGTCGTCCGCGAGCGGGAGGTGTCGGCGGCCGAGGCCGACGGCTTCGAGGAAAAGCTGGCGGTCACCGAGCCGGGGGTGGTGTCGCCGTACCACAAGGCGGCGCTGGCGGCCCTGCGGGAGATCACGGGTAAGGACGCCGCCCCGACGGCCGCCGCCTGGCGGGAGCTGCTGAAGCTGAAGCGGGTCGATTAGAGCGAGGAGACCCCTCCCCCCGGTCCGCGCCCCTCCCCTTACCTTCCCCTCCCCTACGTAGGGAGGGGGAGCCAGGCAGAAGACCCCGGCTCGGGTCTTCCTCCCCCTCCCCCCGTGGGGGAGGGGGAGGAAAGGGGAGGGGGCGCGGACCGGGGGGTCGTCCCGCCCGCCTGACGGCACAGAAATCGCAGCAGCCCGCGGTGCCGGCACCGCGGGCTGCTCGCCGTTGGCCACCGGGACGTGGCCGCAACCGGGGGTCCGCATGGGTTCCGACGTGTTCCAGGCCGTGGCCGGCGAGTTCTCCGACCTGTCCGCCCCGCAGGCGGCGGCCCTGGCCAGCCGGCTGCTCGTCGCCGGGCTGCTCGGGGCCCTGCTCGGGTGGGAGCGGGAGAAGCGGGGTAAGGCGGCCGGGCTGCGGACCCACATCCTGGTGGCCGTCGGGTCGGCCGCGTTCGTGGCCATCCCCCAGCAGGCCGGGTACGAACCGAACGGGATCAGCCGGGTCATCCAGGGGCTGGTCGCGGGCATCGGGTTCCTCGGGGCCGGGTGCATCATGAAGTCCGAGGCCGAGCACCAGGTCACCGGGCTGACCACGGCCGCCGGGGTGTGGCTGACGGCCGCCGTCGGGGTGGCCGCCGGGGCCGGGCGGGAGGCGTCGGCCGTCCTGGTCGGGCTGTTCGGCTGGTTCACCCTGTCGGTCCTCGGGCGGTGGGGGTTCGGGGCCCCGGCCGCCGACCCCAACGCCCCCGCCCGGCGGCCCATGACCCGCGTGTAGGGACCCCATGCGCTACTACGCCCTGGCCGCCGACTACGACGGGACGCTGGCCCACGACGGCCTCGTGGGCGACGCCACCTGGGCCGCCCTGAAGAAGCTCAAGGCGTCCGGCCGGAAGCTCCTGATGGTCACCGGCCGCGACCTGGACGAGCTGCTGGGCATCATCGCCGGCGGGGCCGATCTGTTCGACCGGGTCGTGGCCGAGAACGGGGCCGTCGTCTACCACCCCGAGACGAAGGAGCTGAGGACGCTCGCCGACCCGCCGCCGGAACGATTCATCGCCGAGCTGCGGAAGCGGATGGGGATCACCGACCCCGACGTGAAGTCGGCCCACGGGCCGAAGCTGCTCGCGGTCGGCCGGGTCATCGTCGCCACCTGGGAGCCGCACCAGCACACCGTCCTCGGGGTCATCCAGGACCTCGGGCTGGAGATGCAGGTGATCTTCAACAAGGGGGCGGTGATGGTCCTCCCCTCGGGGGTGA
>JAIEQO010000530.1 GCA_019747655.1 Gemmataceae bacterium
GCCGCCGCCAGCGGTCCCTCGGTCCGCCGGGCCAGGAGCTGCCCGACCAGGATCGCCGACCGGGCCCCGGCCGCGTCGTCGCCCGGGTGCGGGCCGGGGTCGAGGGCCAGCGTCGTCTCGTCCACCAGGGCCAGCCGCCGGCCGCCGGTGAACAGCACCGACCCGTACCGCTCGACCCCGGGCCGGGTGTCCGGGCGGGTGACGTTCTTGACCACCCGGGCCTCGTTGTACGGCCGGCGGGTCGAGACCAGCACGAGCGGCCGGTCCAGCCCGAACCGGAGGTCGGCGGCGGGCCAGTACAGCGTCACCCGGTCCAGGTCGGCCGGGCCGACCCCCAGGACGGACTCGGCCGGCAGGTCCTTCTGGGCCGCCAGCCAGTCCCGCAGCGGCTTGAGGGCCGGCAGGTCCCAGGCGGCCGACGCCTTCAGGCTGACCACCGCGAACCCGTCCCGGGGGACGGCGGCCAGGTCGGCCGGCGGTTTGGCGTCGCGGAGCGGCTGGGCGGCGACCCCGGCCGGGAGCAGGACCGCCACGGCAATGAAGAGGGTGCGAATCATCGGCGTTTCCTCCGGGTTCGGGGGACCCCTCCCCCCCCCTCTGGTTTTTACGAACCGGCCGACCTGCGTGATTTTGCTACGATTCCCGGTGTTTTCGCACCGGACGGGTCCGGCAGAGCCTGCTGTACCCGGCAACGGACGGTTACGGAACCCGTGTCCGGAGAAGTGGTTAAGGTCGGGTCCGTCCGTTGCCGTAACCGGTCACGGTTGGGGCCGGCCCCGCCCGGTCGGCGGCGTGACGCCGCGGCGGGCAGTCTTGAACACTTGTACCTTACACTCCCGCCGGGCGAAGTCAAGCCGAAATCGAGTGGTGTCTCGGTTTGCCGTTCTTCGGGAGGGCGCGCCCCCCGCCGCGCCGGCGCCGGCGGGGGGTCCGCCGGCGGGGCGGGTGCCGCGCCCTCCCGAACTGAGCGGGCCTCCGGCCCGCTGCGGCCGGGACGGCCGGGACGGCCGCGATCCACAGATCGCCCAGCCCCTGCCCCGGCCACCCGGCCCGTCACGGCCGGATGACGACCTCGCCGCCGCCGACGGTGATCAGGGCGCGGAGGGTCTTCTCGTCGACCTTGCCCCGGCGGAGGGTGCGGACGCTGCCGTCGCAGTAGGCGACGGCGAACGTCCCGTTCGGCCCGCCCAGCCGGGGGAGCGGGCTCACCCCGTCGTAGGGGAGGTCGTCCGGCTTGGCCCACGGGACCGCCTCCCCGGCCTCGACCACCAGGAGGGTGTTCGACGTGCCGTCGGTCACGTCGGTGATCTTGAACCCCTTGTCCCGCCCCTCGACCATCACCGGCCGGTACTCCGGCTTCACGTCCTTCGGGCCGACGAACGCCCGGTAGTACGTCTTGTTGAGCCCGTCGGCCGGCCGGCCGGGGACCTGGTAGACCTTCAGCAGCACGTCGCCGAGCCGCTTGTTGTGGTCCGAGTCCCACGGCTCGTCGAGCTTGAACTGCTTGTACAGGGCGTCCTGCTCGATGTACGGCAGGATGTGGACCCGCCAGGACAAGAGCGGCTTGCCGTCCTTGTCGTAGCTGTTCCCCGGGAAGTGGCCGTGGGCCGACTCGTAGTTGTGGAAGGCCAGGGCGACCTGCTTCAGGTTGTTCTCGTTGGCCGACGACCCGCGGCCGGCCAGGGCCGCGTCCGGCAGCGCCGCCAGCACCCGGCCGACCAGCTCCTCGGGCTTGACCTCGACGGCCGCCCGGACCATGTTCGCGTCGCCCTCGACCTTCACGGCCTTAAGGGTCGTGGCCAGCCAGTCGAGCAGCGGGGTCGGGGTACCAGAAGCCTCACCGGCCTGTTCGGCCGCCTTCGCCCCTTGTGCCCTAGCCCAGCCGGCGAGGTCGTCGAGTTTCGCCCGCAGGGCGGCCGCCTTCCCCCGCACGCCCGGCGGGTAGACGGCGACCAGCCGGGCGGTGGCGGTCTCCGGCCCCAGGTCGACGGACAGGTTGACGGCGTGCTCGAACCCGGCGAGCGGGCTGTCGGCCGGCAGGCCGAAGGCGGCCGCCAGTTCGGGGGTCAGCATGGCGAAGATGTCGTGCCCCCCGGCCGCCTCGGTGGCGTCGATGTGCCGCCGGGCGGCCAGGGCCTTCGGGTCGGCTTTCGCGGTGGCCAGGACGAGCGTCTTGTCGTCCAGCCGGCGGGCGTAGGGGAATTCGGCCCCGGGGGCGTGGAGCACCCCGCCGGCGAGCGTCTTGACCTCCGAGTTCGCGTCCCGCGGCAGCCCCCCGACGACGGCCGCGGCGTCGTGCGGCTTGCGGGTCGTGACGACCACGAGTGGCCGGTCGGGGGCGTCCCAGGCGATCGTGAGTTGGGCGACCTCTTGCGGGGTGAAGCCGATGAGCGAACGGACGGCCCAGGCGAGCTCGAAGCTGCCCGGGGCCTCGCGGACGGCGGCGAACGCCTTGTGGTCCCAGACCTTGGCGAAGTCGGCGGCGACGAACCCGAGCGCCCCCTCCGGGTGGACGACCGGGCTCGCCGACCGCGGCGGGCGGGGCTTGGGGTCGTCGGGCCGGGCGGCGACCGCGGCGGCCGCGACCACTACTCCCAGGACGGACACGACCGCGAGCCGGGTGCGGGTGAGCATGGCGGGACTCCGGGGGCCGGGCGGCACCGACCCCGAGCATACCCGGGCCGGCCGCCGGCGGCAATCACCCGGGAGGAGACGCCGGCCGGCGGGCGGGGTTTCACGGGGGCGGGGCGGCTGTCCTGGCGAGCGGGGGGCGTGAGCCCCCTGATTCGGGGCCATCAGGG
>JAIEQO010000022.1 GCA_019747655.1 Gemmataceae bacterium
GGGGGTGGGGTCCGCTCCCGGACGCTACTCCTCGGCATCCTGTTCGCCTGCGCCCTGACCCCGTTCGTCAACCCGTTCGGGCTGGAGTTGCTCCGCACCTGGGGCCGGATCGCCGGGTCCGGGGTGCTCCCGAAGGTGGTGGACGAGCACATGCCGCTCGACCCGGCGATGCCCGCCGGGCTGGCCGTCCTCGGGTTCGGTCTGTTCTACCTCGCCCTGTTGGTCGGCACGCTCCCGGCCCGGCCGCGGGTGACGTGGCTGATCCCGCTCGTCTGGCTGGCCTTGAGCATCAAGGGCATCCGCAACGGACCGCTGTTCGCCGTCACCGCGGCCGTCGCCCTCGCCGACGTGTGGCCGCACACCGTTTGGCACCGGTTCCTCAAGACGCACGGCGACGGCTCGCTCGCCCGCGACCCGGACCCGACCCCCCGGCCGTGGCTGCGGCCGATGCTCGTCCCGGCGGCCGCCGTCCTCCTCGCCCTCGGGCTCCAGGTCGGCCGGGTCCGCGTCCCCGTCGTCGGGGCCGGGTGGGCCCGGCTCGACCCGGCCGTCGTCCCGACCGACTTGACGGCCGAGCTGGCCGCCTACGCGGCAACGGTCCCGCCCGGGACGCCGGTCTTCAACGACGCCAACCTCGGCGGCTACCTGATCTACCACCTGCCGGGGCTGAAGGTGTTCATGGACGACCGGTTCGAGCTGTGCGGCGACGACTGGCTGCGGTCCTACGCCGCGGCCATCTCCGCCCCGCCGGACGAGGCCGGGCGGGTGTTCGAGGGGTGGGCCGCGGAATACCGCTTCGACCGGGCGGTGGTCGTCGTGACCCCGCAGGATGGCCGGCCGCCGCCGCTGGCACAGTACCTGGAATCCCACCCGGAACGGTGGCGGGAGGTCGCCCGGGGCCGGCGGGCGGCGGTGTTCGCCCGGGTCGGCCCCTGACCGGGTTCCCGCCGGGCCGGAATCGGCTACAACGGGGGCGTAGAACTCGCGCCCGACCCGAACCCGCGCTACCCCTCATGCCTCAACCCCTCGTCGGGATCATCATGGGCTCCCGGTCCGACTGGGAGACCCTGAAGCACGCGGCCGCCGTCCTGGACGAGCTGGGCGTCCCCTACGAGGCCCGGGTGGTGTCGGCGCACCGGACCCCGGACCTCCTGTTCGACTACGCCGAGGGGGCGGTCGACCGCGGGCTCGAAGTCATCATCGCCGGGGCCGGCGGGGCGGCCCACCTGCCGGGGATGTGCGCGTCCAAGACCTGCCTGCCGGTGATCGGGGTGCCGGTCGAGTCGGCCGTCCTGCGGGGGGTCGATTCGCTCCTGTCGATCGTCCAGATGCCGGGCGGCATCCCGGTCGGGACGATGGCGATCGGGACGGCCGGAGCGAAGAACGCCGGGCTGTACGCGGCCGCCTGCCTCGGGGCCTGCCACCCGCCCATCCGGGAGGCCCTGAAGGCGTACCGCACCCGCCAGACTCAGGCGGTTCTGGAACACCCAGACCCCAGGTCTTGAGTCTTCAAGTCGTCACGTCTTCACGTCGTCAAGTCGGGAGGGGCCACCGGGCCGAGTTCCTGACTTGACTTGATGACCTGAAGACGTGAAGACATGAAGACCATGCGTCTCGGAATCCTCGGCGGCGGGCAGCTCGGGCGGATGCTGGCCCTGGCGGCGTACCCGCTCGGCGTCCGGCCGACCGTCCTCGACCCGGCCGCCGACCCCTGTGCCGGCCAGGTCTGCCCCCACGTCCGCGGCGAGTTCGACGACTACCAGGCCCTGTACCGGCTGGCCCAAGAGTCGGATGTCGTCACCTACGAATTCGAGAACGTCCCGGTGGCGTCGGCCCGGTGGCTGGCCGAGCGGGTGCCGGTCTACCCGCCGCCGAACGCCCTCGAAGTCTCCCAGGACCGGCTCTCCGAGAAGTCGTTCTTCCGGTCGCTCGGCATCCCGACCCCGCCGTTCGCGGCCGTCGAGCACCGCCACGAGTTCGACAACGCCGTCCGCGACATCGGCTTGCCGGCGGTCCTCAAGACCCGCCGGTTCGGGTACGACGGCAAGGGCCAGGTCGTCATCCGCACCCCGGCCGAGGCCGAGGCGGCGTGGGAGAAGCTGGGCGGCCGGCCGCTCATCCTCGAAGGGTTCGTGCCGTTCGACCGCGAGCTGTCGGTCCTCGCCGTCCGCGGCCGGGACGGGCAGGTCGTGACGTACCCGCTGGTCGACAACGAGCACCGGGACGGTATCCTGCACCGGTCACTGGCCCCGGCTGGTGACACGGCCGAGGAGCTGACCGAGCGAGCCGGCGAGTACGCCAGCCGCATCCTGGCGGGACTCGACTACGTCGGGGTGCTGGCGGTCGAGTGGTTCCAGGACAGGCCGCGGCTGTTGGCCAACGAGATGGCCCCGCGGGTCCACAACAGCGGCCACTGGACCATCGAGGGGGCGGCCACGAGCCAGTTCGAGAACCACGTCCGGGCCGTCTGCGGGCTGCCGCTGGGGCCGTGCGGGGCGGTCGGCCACTCGGCGATGTACAACTTCATCGGCGCCGTCCCGCCGGCGGCCGAGGTGTTGAAGCACCCTGACGCCCACCTACACGACTACGGCAAGGAACCGCGGCCCGGCCGGAAGGTCGGGCACGTCACATTGCGGACCGGGAGCGCGGACGAGCTGCGCGAGAAGCTACCCGAGTGGGACCGGGCGTTCGAGCGGACGGCATGATCCTGGGACCGCGGGCGTCCCGCCCGCTCTTGTACCAGAAGAGCGGGCGGGACGCCCGCGGTCCAAGGAGACCAACGACTTCCCGCCCCCCAGCAACCCCCCGAT
>JAIEQO010001037.1 GCA_019747655.1 Gemmataceae bacterium
CCCTGCGCCCGTGGCCACCGCAACGGCGGCCGGCAAGATGCGACGGGCGGCCGGCCGCCGGCGGGTGGTCGTCCAACGGGCCGGCCCCCGGGACCGGCGGACGGTTGCCGTGATCGAGGTCGTGTCGCCGAGCAACAAGGCGAAGAAGGCCGAGTTCGCCGACCTGGTCGGCAAGTCGGTCCAGCTCCTCGTTCACGGCGTTCACGTCCTCCTGGTCGACCCGTTCCCGCCGACCCGCCGGGACCCGAACGGGTTGCACGCGGCCGTCTGGAAGGAGCTGACCGGCAAGCCGTACACGCCCCCGCCGGGCAAGCCGCTGACCTTCGCCGCCTACGAGGCCCGCGGCCGGAACACCTTCTCGGCGTTCGTCGAGCCGGTCGGGGTCGGCGACCCGGTCCCGGACCGGCCGCTCTTCCTGGCCCCCGACCTCCAGGTCTCCGCCCCCCTGGCCGCGACCTACGACACGGCCTGGCGGGGCTACCCGGCGTTCCTCCGGGCGGCCGTCGGGGTCCGGTGACAGGCGGAACCACGGGCGGAGGCCTCGGAATGCCGATCCACGACTGGACCCGGGTCGACCACGGGACGTTCCACGACTTCCACCAGGGGTGGGGGCCGGCCATCCGCCGGGCCTTGAACAACGGCGTCCTCCCGCCCGGGTACTCGGCGATGGTCGAGCAGCACGCCGACCGCGGCATCCCGGACCTGCTGGCCCTCGAACTCGCCGGGCCGGACGGGGCCGGCGGGGCCGGGCCGTCCGGCGGGCCGGCGGGCACCGCGGCCGCCCCTCCGAAGGCCCGGTTCACGGCCGAGTTCGCGGCCGACCCCTACGCCCGGCTCCGGAAGACGGTGGTGGTCCGCCGGGGCGACGACCGGGTCGTCGCCCTGATCGAGATCGTTTCGCCGGGAAACAAGTCCGGCCGGCACGGGCTGCGGGCGTTCGTCGGGAAGGTGGCCGGGGCGATCGAACACGGCCTGCACGTCCTGGTCATCGACCTGTTCCCACCCGGTCCTCGCGACCCGGACGGCATCCACCCGGTCATCTGGGGCGAGTTCCGAGACGAGCCGTACACGCAGCCGGCCGACAAGCCGCTGACGGTCGTGTCTTACGAGGCCGGCCCGCTCACCCGGGCGCACATCGACCCGGTGGCGGTCGGCGACCGGCTGCCCGACGCCGCCCTGTTCCTCGGCCCCGGGCTCCACGTCAACGTCCCGCTGGAGGTGACCTACACGGACGAGTTCGGCGGCATCTCTCACCGTACCCGGGCGGTCCTGAGCGCCCCGTGACGGCCCGGCCGGGCGGCCGTACCATGTCCCGGATGCCGGCCCTGGTTCCCCCGCTCGCCGTCCTCGCGTTCCTCGTCGGGTGGGTCGGGCACGCCTACGTCTGGACTGCTCTACTCAACTACCTGTACGCCCGGCCGATCTCGAAGACCTTCCTCAAGCTCTGGCGGCTGTTCACCGGGCTCGTCATCCTGGCCTGGCCGCTGCTCTTGTGGTCGGCCGGGCCGCCCCTCTTTGTCCCCCGCCTGACCCCGTGGGGGTCGGTCGTCCTCGCCTACTGGGCCGTCTGCCTCGTCTTCGGCGGGGTCGTCTTCCCGATCATCACCATCGTCCGGCTGCTGCGGAAGCCGCCGGCGGCCCTGGTGTCGGCCCGGGCCGAGACGCTCGACCTGTGGCGGGAGATCGGGCCGTCGGTGGTCGGGAACGGGAAGTTCCGGTGGGCCGCCCGGCTGCCGTTCAACGACGTCTTCCGGGTCGACTTCACCGAGCTGACCCTGGCCGTCCCCGGGCTCCCGCCGGCCTGGGACGGGCTGACCATCCTGCTCGTCACCGATGTTCACTTCCACGGCACCCCGGCCCGGGCGTTCTTCGACCGGGTGGTCGACGAGGTCGAACGCCGCTGGCCGACGCCCGACCTCGTCTGCCTGGCCGGCGATTATGTGGATACCGACGAGCACCACGCCTGGATCGGCCCGGTCCTGGGCCGGCTGGGGGCGACCGAGGGGCGGTTTGCCGTCCTCGGCAACCACGACATCCACCACCACCCGGGGCGGGTCCGCAAGGCGATCACCGAGTCCGGCTACATCATGCTGGGCAACGGCTGGAAGGAAGTGGCTATCCGCGGCGAGCGGTGCGTGGTGGTCGGGCACGAGGGGCCGTGGTTCCGGCCGCCGCCGGACCTGACGGCCGCCCCGGACGGGCCGTTCCGGCTCTGCCTCAGCCACACCCCCGACAACTACTACTGGGGACAACGGAACCGCATCGGCCTGATGCTCTGCGGGCACGTCCACGGCGGGCAGGTCCGGCTGCCGGTCGTCACCTCGATCTTCGTCCCGAGCGTGTACGGCCGGCGGTTCGACTGCGGCGTGTTCGAGGGCGGCGGGACCGTCATGGTGGTCGGCCGGGGGCTGAGCGGGAAGGAGCCCTTGCGGTCCCGGTGCCGGCCGGAGGTGCTCCGGCTGACCCTGACCACGGCCCGACCCGGCGGGGTTTCCGATTCCCCCCGTACCGGCCGGTTGGTAAGCTGAACGTGCGCATGCCTTCCCCGACGCCCACCGGTGGAGGACCCCCGGTGCTGTCCGAAACGCCGCTGCCCGACCCGGACCGCCGGCCGGCCGCCCTGGCCCGGCTGGCGGCCGACCCCGACGCGCCACTGCCGGAGCTGTTCCGCCGGGCCTGCGAGGCCGTGACCGACGCCCTCGGGGCCGGCCGGGTGGGGGTGTGGCTGGTGGTCGACGAGGGGAAGCGGCTGCGGTGCGTGAACGAGTTCGACCGGGCGGCCCGCCGGCACCTGAAGGGGGCGACCCGGC
>JAIEQO010000587.1 GCA_019747655.1 Gemmataceae bacterium
CACCCACAAGGCCGGCGAGACGCCGTCGCCGAAGGCCCTGTGGGAGGCGGTCGAGAAGGAGGCCAAGGCCCCGAGCAAGCTGGAGGTGCCGGGCGGGACCTACACCAAGAAGCCGGCGAACTGACGCGGTGATGGGCCGCGGGCGGCCGGGGACGACCCGGCCGCCCGCCGGTCCCCCGGCCGGTCACCAGCGGTGGTGGCCGCCGTGGTGGCCGCCGTACCCGTGGTGGCTGTACCCGTGACCGGCGTAAGACGAGCCGTAGAAGCCGCCGTATCCGTAGCTCCGGACCGGGGCGACGTACCCGCCGCCGAACCCCAGCCCGGGCGAGGCGAACCCGCCGCCGATGACCACCCCCGGGGAGTACACCGGGGCCAGGGGCGGGGCGTAGTACCCGCCGAAGGCCGGGGCCACGTAGCCCCGGTGGTGGCCGCCGAACGAGTGGTGGCCGCCGTAGCCGCCGTGGTGGCCCCCGTGCTGGGCCGACGCCGTGCCGGCCCCGAGGGCCAGCGCCCCGACCGCCGCCGCGCAGATCAGACCGTATCGCATGACCGGAACTCCTGGTGTGAATTGTGAGGGCGGGGGACGGTTGCCGGACGTGCCCTCCCCCACCCGACGAACGCCACCCGTCCGACGACTTGCGCGACCCCGAGGGCCGTCACCGTGCCGACCACCCCGCTCCCCCTGACTTACCGCATCCACGGCCTGGACTGCGCGGAGGAGGTGGCCGTCCTCAAGAAGGAGCTCGGCCCGCTGGTCGGCGGGGAGGGGAACCTCGGGTTCGACGTCCTCAACGCCAAGATGACCGTGGCGGCGGACGCCCCGGCCTCCCCGGACGAGATCCGGGGCGCCGTCGCCCGGACCGGGATGCGGGCCGAGCCGTGGGCGGACGACAAGACCGCGCTGGCCGCCGAGGGGTTCTGGGAGCGGAACCGGCGGACGGTGCTCACCGCCGCGAGCGGCGGGCTGCTCGTCGCGGGGGCCCTGACCCACGCGGGGGCGGCCGGGTTCCGGGCCGCCTTCCTGGAGGAGGGGGCAGCCGGGCCGCCGGCGGCCGCCGTGGTCCTGTACGCCCTGGGCGTCCTGGCCGGGGTGTGGACGGTCCTGCCGAAGGCGTGGGTCGCACTCAAGCGGCTCCGCCCGGACATGAACCTGCTGATGGTGGTCGCCGTGGCCGGGGCGGTCGGGATCGGCCAGTGGCTGGAGGCGGCGACCGTCGCCTTCCTGTTCGCCCTGTCGCTCGCCCTCGAAGCCTGGAGCGTCGGCCGCGCCCGCCGGGCGGTGGCGGCCCTGATGTCGCTCGCCCCGCCCGAGGTGCGGCTCGTCCGCCCGGACGGCCGGGAGGAGACCGTCCCACCGGACCGGGTGGCGGTCGGGTCGAAGTTCCGGGTCCGGCCCGGCGACCGCGTCCCGCTCGACGGCCGGGTGACGGACGGCACGGGCGGGGTGGACCAGTCCCCGATCACCGGCGAGAGCGTCCCGGTCCCGAAGGGGCCGGGCGACGAGGTGTACGCCGGGACGATCAACGGGGACGGGGTGTTGACCGTCGAGTCCACCAAGCCGGCGGCGGACACCACCCTCGCCCGGATCACCCGGATGGTCGGCGAGGCCCAGTCCCGGCGGGCGCCGTCCGAGCAGTGGGTGGAGCGGTTCGCCCGGTACTACACCCCGGCCGTCATGCTCCTCGCGGTCGCCGTCCTGGTCGTCCCGCCCCTCGCCTTCGGCGGGGCCTGGGGCGACTGGTTCTACCGCTCCCTCGTCCTGCTGGTCATCGCCTGCCCGTGCGCCCTGGTGATCTCCACCCCGGTGAGCATCGTGGCCGCCCTCGCCGCCGCGGCCCGCAACGGCGTCCTGGTCAAGGGCGGGGTGTTCGTCGAGGCCCCGGCCCGGCTCAGGGCGGTGGCGATGGACAAGACCGGGACGCTCACCGCGGGCAAACCGGCGGTGGTCGAGGTGGTCCCGCTTTCCGGGCACACCGAGGCCGAGCTGCTGGAGCGGGTGGCCGCCCTGGAGGCCCACAGCACCCACCCCCTGGCCCACGCCGTCCTCGCCCACGCGAAGGAGCGCGGGGTGAGCGTGCCGGCAGCCGCCGAGGTCCGCAACCTCCCCGGCAGGGGGGCGACCGGGCGGGTGGGCGGGACGGTGTACTGGGTCGGCTCGCACCGCCACCTGGAGGAGCGCGGCCAGGAGACGCCGGAGGTCCACGCCCGGCTCGAAGCCCTGTCGGCGTCCGGTCGGGCCATCGTGGTGGTCGGCAACGACCGGCACGTCTGCGGGTTCATCGCCCTGGCCGACCGGGTCCGCCCCGAGACGAAGCAGGCCGTCGCCGACCTGCGGGCCGCCGGGGTCGAGCACGTCGTCATGCTGACCGGGGACAACCGGGGGACGGCCGAGGCGGTCGCGCGGGAGGCGGGGGTGGACGAGGTGTACGCCGAGCTGCTCCCGGCGGACAAGGTGACGAAGGTGGAGGAGTTGGTCGCCCGGTACGGGTCGGTGGCGATGGTGGGCGACGGGGTGAACGACGCCCCGGCGATGGGCCGGGCGTCGGTCGGCATCGCGATGGGGGCGATCGGCACCGACGCGGCCATCGAGACGGCCGACATCGCCCTCATGGCGGACGACCTGGCGAAGCTCCCGTGGCTCGTCCGCCACTCCCGCCGGGCGCTCGCCGTCATCCGCCA
The DNA here is from genome assembly GCA_019747655.1 of Gemmataceae bacterium. Lineage (GTDB taxonomy): Bacteria > Planctomycetota > Planctomycetia > Gemmatales > Gemmataceae > Urbifossiella. Next base: position 2,680 of record JAIEQO010000587.1, read on the forward strand.
GAACATCGCGTTCGCCCTCGGGGTCAAGGCCGTGTTCGTCGTCCTGACGCTCTTCGGCCACTCGTCGATGTGGGCCGCCGTCGCCGCCGACTCGGGGGCGACGCTCCTCGTCGTGTTCAACGCGCTGCGGCT
>JAIEQO010000345.1 GCA_019747655.1 Gemmataceae bacterium
CGCGGTCCGCGACGGCCCACCGATACCCGTGGTGGGCCGTCGCGGACCGCGGACGGTCCGCTCGACCCACCCTACAAGTCACCCCTTCGGGGCGGCGTCGGACTTCGCCGGCGGGGCGTCGGCCTTGTCCGTCTTCGGGGCGTTGGCCGGCGGCGGGAGGTCGCTCTGGTCGAGCGAGATCGCCTTCAGGTCGGTCTCGGTCATCGGGTCCCGCTTGCCGGTCTTGTCCCGGGCCGCCTTCACCGCCGCCGTCGTGACGGCCGGGTTCGCGTCGTTCGGGTCGGCCTTGTTGTCCCAGGTGTTCCGGGCGAACATGATCGCGGCCGCGATCTCGTAGTCCTTGAGCACCCCGCCCTGGGCCGGCATCTGGCCGTTGAACGACTTCCCCTTGACCGTGATCGGCCGGTGCAGCCCGTACAGGACGACCCGCGACAGCCGGGCCGGCGACGCCTCCGCCCCGGCCACCCACTCCGACCCGTTGAGCGGCGGGTACTGCTGGCTTGGGTCGCCGTTGCCGTCCGGCTTGTGGCAGGCGACGCACACCCGCCGGTACACGTCCGCCCCGACCTTGACGTACTCGGCGACGGTCTTCAACTCCGGGTCGGGCGGGGCCGGGCCGCCGGCCGGCAGCCGCAGGTCGCCGCCCAGCCGGAACTCGGACGTGTCGTACACGTCCGCCCGGAAGTCGGCGTTGTTCGTCCCGAGGTAGTACCCACCCCACATGAGCAGCCCGCCGCAGACCACCGCCACCCAGAACGGGACCGGCTCGAACCCGTCCCGGGGCTCGGCCTGCTCCCGCATCAGGATGTCCTGCATCCGCTGGACGGTGTCCTGCCCGCCGGGGGCGGCCTCGTCCTCGTCCGGGGTGCCCTCGGCCGAGAGCATGACCGGGTCGTTCATCACGTCCATGGCCGCCCGGTGCAGGGCCATGACGGAGTCCTCCCCGCCCGGCCCCGGCCGGTCGGACTCCGGTACGCCGTCGGTGCGGAGGTCGTGGCCGTTCGGGTCGGTCATTCCGATCGTGCCTCCGTGAAGACTCGGCCCCGGCGCCCGGCGCGCGGCGGGTTCGGTCGTAGGGTGCCGTCGAGCGGTCCGTCTTCGGACCGCGAGACGCACCATCCTACCCCCGTGGTGCGTCTCGCGGACCGCGGGGCCGGTCCGCTCGACGGCACCCTACGCAGGTCGTCCGCCGCCGCAACGCCACCCTCATTCCTTCCCCTCCGGCAGGGGCGTCTCGGCCTTGCGGAGCTGCATCAGGTACGCCACCAGGGCGTCGGCCTCGGCCGACGGGACGATCTGGTACTCGTCCTCCTCCGTGGTCAGCCAGAAGGCCAACAATCGCTCCCGGCCCTCGGGCGAGTCCACGTCGACCGGCCCGTGCTGGGCGGCGAAGGCCTCGGCGATGGCCGGGCCGCGGCCGGCCACGATGGCGGCCCAGGCGGCGGCGGACGGCCGCCACCGGTAGCCCGGGTCGACCGTCCACTCCCGGCCGAGCTTCAGGGCCCGGTCGCTCTTCTGCCCGCCGAGCACCTTCTCCCGGCCGTAGAGGAAGGCGAACGACGGCATGATGCTCCAGCCGTTGAGCGCCCGGGGGTTGAAGGTGTGGGCGTGCTGCCAGGTCTCCGAGTACCGGGTGCCGACGTTCGCCAGGTCCGGGCCGGTCCGCATCGTCCCGAGCATGGTCGGGCGGTCGAACAGGTAGTCCCGGGAGACGGTCCGGCGGGTGCCCCAGCCGCGGCGGATGTCGGCCCCGGTCCGCATCACCCCGCCCTCCCACCAGTTCCCGAACTTCTCGCTGCGGACCTGCTGGCTGTGGCAGTACATGCAGCCGTTCTGCTCGTACACCCGGACGCCGGCGAGGGCCTGCCCGCCGAGCGGCCGGGGGTACGGCTCGTCGGCCGCCGACGCGGCGGCGACCGGCTGCTCGTCGTTGAGCTGCCAGAACGGGAACAGGACGAGCCCGAGCCAGCTCGACGAGAACGTCAGGAGCGCCCCGACGAAAATCACCAGCCCGCGGTCCATAGTGGACTCCTAGACCCCTCCCCCCGGCCCCCTCCCCTGCGAAGGGAGGGGGAGGAACGCATGCCAGGGGCGCGAGCCCCTGGCTACCGTCGGTCGCCGCTCCGCGGCTCCGGAAGAGGGCCGATACTCCGGACTCCCGGAGGGACGACCGATTGTAGCCAGGGGTGCAAACCCCTGGCCGGTCAGATGGCCGCCGCCACCGCGGGCTCCGCCCCCGGCCGCGCCGCGGTGAAGTACGTCGGCCCGGCGGCCCGCCGCCGGCCCCACCCGCCCAAGTTGGCGACGAGCAACACCGCGAACGCGACGTGCCCGACGCCGATCAGCATCCCGGCCGCCGACCGGCTGAACAGGTACGGCAGGAGGTACGTCACGACCTCCCCCCACGGCACCCGCGGGTCGTTCATCATCCGCCCCTGCCACCACCCGCCGACCGACAGCGACACGAAGTACACCGTGATGCCGACCGCGTCGCACCAGAAGTGGACCCGGATCAGCCCGGGGCTCAGCCACTCCCGGCCGGTCAGCCGGGGGACCATGTAGTACAGGAGCCCGAACATGGTCATGGTGTAGAACCCGTACAGCCCGAGGTGGGCGTGGGCCACCGTGTAGTGCGTGAAGTGCGTCACCTCGCTGAAATCTTTCAACGATTCGATCGACCCCTGGAAGCTCACCGCCGTGTAGGTGATGGCCCCGAACACGGTGAACCGCAGGGCCGGGCTGTACGTCAGCCGGTGGAAGCTGCCGAGCATGGTCATGTGGTGGTTGATGGCCACCGCGATGACCGGGATGAACATCATCACGCT
>JAIEQO010000390.1 GCA_019747655.1 Gemmataceae bacterium
GGGGGCTGCTCCTGACCGGCCCGCCCGGCAACGGCAAGACCAGCGCCTGCCGGTGGCTGTGGGAGGAGTGCCTGCGGACCGGGCTGGAGTACAAGCTGGTGACGCCGGATGCGTACCAGGCGGCCCGCCGGTCGTGCGACCCGGTGGCGGCGGTCAAGGAGCTGTTCGGGGTCGGCCGGCGGGGGGTCATCTTCTTCGACGACATGGACATCGCCCTGCGGGACCGGGAGACGGTCCGGGAGACGGACGACCAGGCGGTCTTCCTGTCCGCCCTGGACGGGATCGAGGTCCGGGAGGGGGTGGTGTACGTGTTCACCACCAACTGCGGGCTGGAGCTGATCGACCCGGCGTTCAAGCGGCCCGGGCGGGTGGACGTGGTCCTCCAGTTCCGCCCGCCGGACGCCGCCCTGCGGCGGGAGCTGATGGGCCGCTGGCACGCCGACGTCCGGGCCGGGATCGACGTGGACGCGGCCGTCGACGGGACGGACGGGTTCAGCTTCGCCGAGGTCGAGGAGCTGAAGAACCTGCTGATCCTCCGCCACCTGGAGGCCGGCGGGTGGGACTGGGACTGGGCGGTGGCCGAGTTCCGGCGGTACCGGGCCGAGCTGACGACCGCCCCCCGGCCGGTCGGGTTCGCCGGGCTGGAGCCGGCCCGCAACGGCCACTGACCGGTTGCGGGCCCGTCGGCCCGGGTGGTACGATGGGGTGAGTGTCCGTCCCCGCCCGCCGGATGCCGCCCGATGAGCCCGAGTCCGATCCCGCCCGTGGTCCGACTGTTTCTGCCCTGCATCGGGTTGGGCTGTGACACTACAGTGAGGCCGAACCGGTACGTCCTGGACGGCCCGTTCTACGCCCTGAACCCGCCGCCGGGCCTCGGCTACCCGTACCGTGCCGACCTGGTCTGGTTCTTCTGCCAACTGGCCAACGCCACCGGCACGCACGAATTCGCCATCGACCTGTCCTACGACCTCGACGCCCGGGTGCGACCGCTGCGGACGTTCCGGGTGGCGATGGGCCAGGACCGGTTGGCCGTCCGGCACTTCGCCGTCCGGGTCGAGGGGATTCCGTTCCGGCAGCCCGGCGTGTACGAGTTCCGCCTGCTCCACGGCGGGACCGTCATCAACCGCTACGCCGTACGGTTGGAGGATGTGTGATGCTGCACCCCGAAGACGAGTGGCCGGTCGGCCGGCCGGTCCCCCGCATCGACTCGTTCGAGGTGATCGAGGGCGACTGTGTCGTGCCCCTGACGGACGAGGAGAAGACGTGGCCGGTCGGCCGGCCGGTCCCCCGCATCGACTCGTTCGAGGTGATCGACATGGACACGGAGCCGGCACCCGAGGCGGTCGTCGGGGTGACGGTCGAGCCGGCCGCCCCGGCGGCCGACGTGCGGGTCCTCCTCGACCGACTCCGGGCGGCGGTCGACGAGGCCCGGGCGGCGACCGGCGGCCGGCTGGCCATCCGGCTCGACCTCCCCGCCCCACCGCCGTAGTCGGCCTCCGAGCGGCGGCCCGGCCGTCAGGCCGCCCGCCGCTCCTCCCGCTTGAGCCACTTCTGCATCCCGAGCAGCTCGGCCTCCCAGTCCCGGCCGAACCGCCGCTTCCCGAAGGCGTCGTAGAGCAGGTCGAGGGTTTCGAGTACCGCCCGGAGTTGGTCGGCCCGGTGGTCCAGCTTGGCCCGGTCGTCGCCCACGTCCTCCGGCGGGGCCGGGAACTTCAACCCGGCCACCGCCAGCGTCTCGGCGTGCAGGGCCAGCTCGTACTGCTGGTCATGCCGCACCAGCGTTAGCCCGACCTTCCGCGGCAGCTTGCCGCTCTGGATCGCCCGCCGGGCCTCCGGCAACCGGGTCGGCCCCTCGTGGCTGATGGTCTCGTGGCCGGTCTGGCCCCGCGGGCATTCCAGCGTTAGCGACCGGGCCAGCATCAGCGTCAGGTCCGAGCCGTCCTCCAGGGTGACCGTGTCGGCCTCGATGTCGGTATAGTACCAGAGCCAGAGCAGGAACTCGTTACCCAGGAAGTCGCGGCTACTCTCGTCCGCGATCCAGGCCACGTCCTCCGGCGTCACCCCCGGGACGAACGCCGACGGGCCGCTGTCGTCCACCTGCCGGGTCCGCTGGTGCAGCTCGGCCAGGTGGTACGCCCGCTTGCCGGCCGTGACGCACTCCAGCCCGGCCCCGAACGTCGTCTCGAACAGGACGCACAGCCGGTCGACCTGGGTGATGGCGGTAGCCCCGAACAGGACCTCGTTCGACAGCTTGTCCCACAGGACCGGGATGCACTTCCGCTTCTTGTACCGGCCGTCCTTCGCCTCCTCCTCCAGCCGCTCGCGGGCGATCTCCTTCGCCTCCCGCCGCTGCTTGCCGCTGGCGAAGCCGCTCGGGTTGTTCTTGGCCAGCGCCTTGAGTTCGACGGCCGTGTACGCCCGCAGGAGGTCGCCGGGGAGCTTGTCCACGTCCACCCGCAGCTCGAAGTGCAGGCAGTCGTTGATGACGTTCTTTTCGAGGGCGAAGTCGGTGTCGAGGACGTGGTCGCCGGCCGTCCAGCCGGTCTCGACCCCGTCGGCCGAGGCGATCCGCTGCCGCCCGGCCTGCCGGTCGGCCAGCCGGTCGAGGTGTTCCTCAGTGAACAGCCGGGGGGCCGGGCCGTTCACCTTGAACCGGAGGAAGCTGGCCCGCCCCGAGAAAAATCCCATCGCAACCTCCTGGAAAGTGTGAGTGCGAGTGTGAGTGTGAGGAAAGAACCGGAAAAACCGGCTGTTACTCACACTCACACTCGCACTCACACTTCGCAGCGGCGGGAGCGTCAGCCGACGAGCACGGCGTCGCTCACC
>JAIEQO010000757.1 GCA_019747655.1 Gemmataceae bacterium
CTCGGTGGCCGACGCCGACGACGAGGAGCACAAGCACCACTTCTCGATCGACACCCACGTCCTCCACGCCGACCACGACGGCAAGCACCTGAACATCCTCGACGCCCCGGGCTCGCCCGATTTCATCGGGGCCGCCCTCGAGGCCCTGTCCGCCGTCGAGACCGCGGTGGTCGTCGTCTCGGCCACGAACGGCGTCGAGGCGAACACCCGGCGGATGTTCCAGGAGGCGACCAACCAGGGGCTGTCCCGGGTGATCGTCCTGAACAAGCTGGACGCCGAGGGGGTCGATCTGCCGAACCTCGTCGAGAACGTCCGGGCCGCGTTCGGCCCGCAGTGCGTCCTGTTCAACGCCCCCGACCGGGTCGGGCCGGGGGTGCGGGAGGTGTACTGCCTGCTCGACCCGCGGACGAACATCCCGTCGTCCTGCCCGGTTGACGTGCCGGCCGCCAGGTCGAAGCTGATCGAGGCCGTGGTCGAGGCCGACGAGGCGCTCCTGGAGAAGTACCTGACCGAGGGGGAGGTGACGGTCGCCGAGCTGGAGGCGGACATCACCCGGGCGATGGACGCCGGCACCCTCGTCCCGATCTTCTGCCTGTCGGCCAAGAAGGACAAGGGGGTGCGGGAGTTCCTCGACGCCCTCAGCCGGTACGGGCTGTCCCCGGCGTTCGCCCGGAAGCGGCTCGAAGGCCTCCGGGTCGGGGCCAACGGGTCGACCCACCAGCTCGAACCCACGGAACAGGAGGAGTTCGTCGGCCAGGTGTTCAAGGTCGTCAACGACAAGTTCGTCGGCCACCTCAGCTTCATCCGGGTGATCGCCGGCAAGATCCAGCACAACCACAACGTCGTCAACCTCCGCAACGGCCAGACGCTCCGGGTCGGGCACCTGCTGGAGGCCCAGGGCAAGGCGACCTCGCAGGTCCCGGACGCCGGGCCCGGGGACATCGTGGCCATCGCCAAGGTCGAGGGGCTGGAGATCGGCGACACCATCGCCCACACCGCCCACGCCCCGAAGCTCCCCCACCCGCACTTCCCGACCCCGATGTTCGGGCTGGCCGTCGAGCCGAAGAACCGGGGCGAGGAGCAGAAGATTTCCGTCGGCCTGCACAAGATCGCCGAGGAGGACCCGACCGTCCGCGTCACCCACGACCCGCAGACCCACGAGCTGGTCATCACCGGGGTCAGCCAGTTGCACCTGGAGATCATCCGGGAGCGGCTGAAGGCCCGGTTCGGGGTCGAGGTGAACACCAAGGAGCCGAAGATCCCGTACCGGGAGACGATCCAGGCCGACGGGGCCGGGGACCACCGGCACAAGAAGCAGACCGGCGGGCGGGGCCAGTTCGCCGAGGTCCACCTCCGCATGTACCCGCTGCCCCGGGAGATCAAGAGCCAGGAGCAGTGCGAGGCCGAGTTCGCCAACAAGAGCCGATTCGAGAAGCTCCGGAGCTGCCACTACGACCCGGCCCTGAACTTCGCCTTCCTCGACCACGTCGTCGGCGGGACGATCCCGACCAACTTCCTCCCGGCCATCGAGAAGGGGTGCAAGGAGGTGATGGAACGCGGGGCCCTGGCCGGGTACCGCATCCAGGACATCGCCGTCGAGGTCCACTTCGGCAAGTACCACGACGTGGACTCGTCGGAGGCCGCGTTCAAGACGGCCGCCCGGCTGGCGTTCCGGAAGGCGTTCGCGGCGTCCCGGCCGGCCCTCCTGGAGCCGATCGTCAAGATGGAGATTTCCGCCCCCGGGAAGTACACCGGGGCGATCCTGGGCGACCTGCCGACCAAGCGGGCCCACGTCGAGAACCAGGACTCGTTGCCCGGGGACGTGACGGTCATCTACGCCCGGGCCCCTCTGGCCGAGGTGGCGCGGTACGCCGCCCAGCTCGGCGGGCTGACCCAGGGCCAGGGCTCCTACGCGATGGAGCTGAGCCACTACGAGATGGTCCCGGCCAACGTCCAGCAGCAGATCGTGGCCCGGTCGAAGGTCGCGGCCGACGAGGACGAGGAGTAGGAGGTGTACGACCCCACCCCCCGGCCCCCTCCCCCGCGGGGGGAGGGGGAGCAAGAGGGCGGTCGGTAGGTCCGTGTCGGGCCGTCGGTGGCGTCGCTCTGGTCATTTCTCCCCCTCCCCCCGCGGGGGAGGGGGCCGGGGGTGGGGTTTCTTCGTACCCGCTTGATCCGGCTCCCGGGCAGGGTATGCTAAAGGTCACGGACCCCCGACCCCGCCACGTCCCCGGTGAGCCGGTATGCACGCGGTCTACGAGTTCTTCATCGGCGAGTGGTACTTCGCCGCCCCGCTGGTCGTCATGTCGCTGATCGCGGCGGCCCTGGTGATCTGGCGGATTCTGCTGAACAACACCGCCAAAACCGACATGGACGACTTCCTGCCGGTCTTCCAGGAGACGTTGCGGAAGCGGGGCGTCAAGGGGGCGATCGAGCTGTGCAAGGAGGAGAAGGGGCTGATCCCCCAGCGGCTGTTCGTGGCCGGGCTGGAGGCGGCCGACCAAGGGGCCGCGGCCATGCGGCGGAGCATGGCGACCGAGGCCGAGCTGGAGGTCGCCCCCCGGCTCCACCACCTCCTCCCGCCGATCCTGGCCATCGCCAAGATCGCCACCATGGTCGGCCTCCTGTTCACCGTCATCTCGATGATCAACACGTTCAACGCGATCGGGGAGGCGGCCAAGCAGGGCGGGAACAAGGACGTCGGCCAGTCGTCGTCCAAGATCGGGCTGGCGCTGTTCGCCACCGCCCTCGGCCTGTTCACCGCCATCCCGCTGGTGTTCAGCCACGTCCTGTTCAAGGAGTGGATCGGGAAGTTCGAGAACAAGATGAA
>JAIEQO010000189.1 GCA_019747655.1 Gemmataceae bacterium
AAGCCCCCCCGGCCCACTCCCCCCCGCCGCCGCGGGGGGTGCTCTAACCCCCCCCCGACGGGTCCCCCCCCCCCCCGCGGGGGAGGGGGATAGGGGGTGGGGTCCGCTCCTCAATCGTCGTAGTCGTCGTCCCAGTCCCGGGGCCGGCGGCGCCGGCGGGCCGGCTTCTTCCCGCCCGACGACGCCACCACGATCCCGACGACGGCCCCGACCAGGACCAGCAGCCCGGCCGTGATCCCCACGATCTTCAGGCCCGTCTTGTGGTTCGCCGGCTCGTCCGCGGGGGGGGCGGCCGGCGGGTTGAAGAGGCCGGGGAAGGCCCCGCCCGGGTTCGCCGGGCCGCTGGCCGGGGCCCCGCCGCCGGGTACGCCGGGGGTCGGCCCGAACGGCTCCGCCATCCTGGCCCGGTTCCGGTCCCGCATGGCGTCCATGTCCTCCCGCATGGAGGACCGCATCCCGCTCATCGTGTTCCCGAACCGGGTCCCGCACTTCGGGCAGTTGGCGACATCCGGCTTGAACGTCCCCCGGCCGACCTCGTGGCCGCACTTGCTGCACGTCCAAACGGACTCGAACCGCGGCACCCCGCCGAATCCACCCATGCCGGAGTCCGGCCGGGTGGGGGGCCCGCCCATCCCGGTGATCCCGCCCGGGCCGCCGGGGAAGTTCGGCCCGCCGAACGGCGCCCCAGGGGGTTGACCCATCCCCGGCATCCCGGGCATGCCCGGCTGGCCGAAGCCGCCCGGCGGCCCGACCGGCCCCGGGGGTCGCCCCATCCCGGGCATGCCCGGCGGCCCCCCGAACGGTGACCCGGGGAAGCCCGGCATTCCCGACGGGCCCGGCTGCGACCGCCCCTCGGCGACCGCGAACGCGGTCACGAGCACGGCGGCGATCCCGGCCAAGCCGGCTCGCACGCGGGTATGAAGCGGCATCGGAGACCCCGGTTCGATGGACGCGGACGGACCGGACGAGTCGGCTTGAGTTTACCCGCCCGGCCGGCCCGGGTCAAACCCCAGGCGGGGGTGTTCGCCGTCCCGGGCCGCCCTACAGCAACCGGTATGACGCCGCCGACCCAGCCCGCCTGGACGCCCCCGCCCGGCACCCGGGGCCTGATCTTCGACTGCGACGGGACCCTGGCCGACACCATGCCGGCCCACTACCGGGCCTGGACCGGGATGCTCGGCCGGTACGGCATCCCGTTCACCGAGACCCGGTTCTACGAACTCGGCGGGGTGCCGACGGCCCAGATCATCCGCATCCTGGCGGCCGAGTGCGGCGTCGCGGTCGCCGACGTGGAGGCCATGACCCGGGAGAAGGAGGCCGGCTTCCTCACCCACCTGCCCGCCGTCCGGCCGCTGGACGTGGTGGTGGCCGTCGCCGCGTCCTACCAGGGGAAGCTGCCGCTGGCGGTGGCCAGCGGCGGCTACCGGGACACCATCACCCGGACGCTCGACGCGATCGGCGTCCGGGATTGGTTCGACGCGATGGTGACGGCCGAGGACACAGCCCGGCACAAGCCGGAGCCGGACGTGTTCCTGGAGGCGGCCCGGCGGCTCGGCGTGCCGGCCGGGGCGTGCGTGGTGTTCGAGGACACGGACATCGGGCTGGAGGCCGCCCGCCGGGCCGGGATGAGCGGGATCGATGTCAGGAGATGGGTGAAGGCTGACCCCACCCCCTTACCCCCCCCCCGCGGGGAGAGGGGGGACCAGACCAGAAGCCGACTGTTTTCCTCCCCCTCTCCCTCCGGGGGAGGGGGCCGGGGGAGGGGTCTTATGCTGTCGCCGGGGCCGCGGCCTGCCCCTGGCGGAGCCACCGGCTGAGGTACGGCCCGCCGCGGTACAGGTCGGCCAGCATCTGCTTGGCGACCGGGTCGAACGACCCCGCGGCCAGGGCCTTGACCGTCCGCTCGACCGGGTACGGCACCCGCTTCAGCTCGACCCGGCCGTCGTCGATGACGGCGTAGGCCGCCCGCGGGTCGCCGTCCCGGGGCAGCCCGACGCTCCCGGGATTGATGACGGTGATCCCGCCGACGTCGAGCGTGTACGCCTGGTGGGTGTGGCCGCAGAGGACGTAATCGACGCCCAGCCCGGCCAGCCGGGGGGCCCAGAACGCCGGGTCGGCGGCCGCGTACTCGTCCATCGGGTCGCGGGGGGTGGCGTGGACGAGCAGGACCCGCTTGCCGCCGACGGCCAGCATCCGGGTGGTGGGCAGCTCGGCGAGGTACCGCCGCTGGCAGGGGTTGAGGGCGGCGACGGTCGGCGGGCGGGTGGCCGCGGTCAGGAACCGGAACCCGCCGACCCCCTGGACCTCGACGTTCTGGGCGACCCCGTGGTCGTGGTTCCCGCGGACCCCGGCGAAGACGTGTTCCCGGGCCCAGTCGACGCACGCGGCCGGCTCCGGGCCGTAGTCGACCAGGTCGCCGGCGAACAGGCAGACGTCGTGGGGTTCCCGGGCGACCGCTTCGAGGGCCGCCCGGTTCGCGTGGACGTCCGCCAGCACCAGGATACGCACGCCGGTTCCCTCCTTGCCCGGATTGTAGAGCCGGATCGGCTCCTGGGCAGGGAGGGGCAAGGGAATTCCGGGCGAGAAAGGAATTCTACCGGCCGGGTCAAGGCCCTACCTCACTCCGACCGGCCCGACCGCCACCCGGGCCACCCCGGGGAGGGAACGCAAGTTCTGGGCCAGGTCCCAGGCGTCGGCCACCCGGGCGGCCGTCCCGCCGACCACTAGCGTCCCACTTTCCATCACGACCGTCAGCCCCGCGAACCGGGGGTCGGCCCGGCGGGCGGCCTCGGCCGCGTCGAGCACCCCGCCCGGCCGGCCGGTCAGCACCCCCGG
>JAIEQO010000691.1 GCA_019747655.1 Gemmataceae bacterium
TGCGAGTTCTTCACCCTCCACCGGCTGCTGGCCTTCCCGGTGGTCGAGGCCGGCCGCCGGCTGGTCGGGGTGGTGGACGTGGAGCTGTACGCCGCCGAACTGGCCGAGACCGGGGACGAGGCCCCGCCCGGGGCGGCCCGGGACGACCTGTTCCAGCTCATCGGGGTGCGGCTGACCCGGACCCAGCAGACCCGCCCCTTGCGGGCCTTCCGGGGCCGGTTCCCGTGGCTCTTGTGCAACGTCGCCGGCGGGACGCTGGCGGCCATCCTGTCCGGCTTCTACGACGAACAACTGAACTGGAACCACGCCGTCCTGGCCCTGTTCATCCCGGTGGTGCTGGCCCTGGCCGAGAGCGTGGCCATCCAGTCGGTGACGCTCGCCCTGGACGCCCTCCGGGCCGGCCCGCCGACCTGGGGGGAACTCGCCCGTCGGCTCCGGTACGAGGCCGCCACCGGGCTTCTGCTCGGGGCGGCGACCGGACTCCTCGTGGCCGCCATCGCCGCCGTCTGGCAGGGGGTGCCGGTCCTGTTCCTGATCGTCGCCGGCGGGATCGGCATCGGCGTGACCGGTGCGGCCGTCTGCGGGCTGGCGGTCCCGTTCGTGTTCCGCCTCCTGAAGCGCGACCCGCAACTCGCCGCCGGCCCGATCGCCCTGACGTGTGCCGACGTACTCGCCCTCCTGGCCTACTTCAACCTGGCCCGAGCCCTGACCCCGTAGGACGCGGCCCCGCCACGTCAGACCGCGCCGACTGCCGCCCAAACCCCGATCGGGTTTCGTCTTCCGCCGGCCGAACAATTTACGCCCGCCGACTTGACTACATCCTCGTGTAGTGTACATATATACTGATCCGCCATCGTGCACCAACGGCCGGCGGGTTGGGGCCCGTGACCGGAGGCGGCCACGGACGGATCGGGCGGAAGTCCCATCAGCCCCAGTGGTTCCGGCTCGCTCCGTTGCCGCTCGGTCGCGCCCCGGTCGCCGGCGGCGGTGTCGAACTCTCGACCGGCCCGCGGGTTACGCCGGCACCCACCAGCGGCGCACAACACAGGGGGGAGGGGGTGCGGTCATGTCCGCCTTGAACGCTTCCCCGCCGGGCCGGCCGAAACCTTCACGTCCCCCTTCCGGGGGTGCCGATAACAGGGGCGATGACGCCCGGGCCGGGTCGGCGGGCGTCCGTGCGGAGGGGGCACCATGCGGGGCGTTCGCCGGTCGGCCGGGGTCGCGGCGCTCGGGCTGCTGGCGGCCGCCGTCGGCTGCGTCCACACCGACCCTGGGGGGGTGGGGCAGCACCAGGCGGGCCCGCCGATCGCCGTCCCGCCGCCGGGTGCCGTCCCCCGGGAACTCGACAAGATCGCCCTGCCGCCCTACGTGATCGAGGCCCCGGACAACCTGTTGATCGAGGTCCTCCAGATCGCCGAGGTCCCGGCCGACAAGAACGCCCCGCCGGACGCGAAGGGGCCGACGACGACCGAGCTGCGGCCGCTGCCGGTGCAGGCGATCTCGTCGGCCGCGGGGGGGTTCCAGGTCCGCCCGGACGGGCGGGTGAACCTCGGGTTCTGGGGCACCTACCTGGTCGCCGGGCAGACCCTCGAGCAGGTGAACGACGGCATCCGCCAGCACGTCGCCCAGAACCCGGCCCTGAAGCGGCTGGGCACGAGCATCGCCCCCGAGAGCCTGGTCGTGATCGTCGACGTGCTGGCGTACAACAGCAAGCGGTACTACGTGGTGCTGGACGGCGGCGGGTACGGCGAGCAGGTGTACCCGTTCATCGTCCAGGGGAGCGAGACGGTCATGGACGCCATCGCCAACGTGAACGGCCTCCAGGCGGTCGCCAGCAAGCGGAACATCTGGGTCGCCCGGCGGTGCCCGCAGCCGAACCAGCCGTGGCAGATCCTGCCGGTCGACTGGGTCGGCATCACCCAGCACGGGCAGACCGTCACCAACTACCAGGTCCTGCCCGGCGACCGGATTTACGTCAAGGCCCAGCGGCTGGTGACGATCGACACCGCCCTGAGCCGGATCATCAGCCCGGTCGAGCGGATCTTCGGGGTCACCCTGCTCGGGGCGAACACGGTCAACCAGATCAACGGCCGGGGCTTCGGGTTCAACAACAACCCGTAGCCGGCGGCCGGGGCGGCACCGGAGGGCTTCACCGTGCGTGGCAAGCTGTTGCTTGGGGTCGGGTGGCTGTTGGCCGGGGCCGGGGCGGCGGCCGCCCAGCCGCCGGGGTACGGGTTCCCGCCGGGGGGTTACGGCTACGGCCAGGGGGCCCAGCCGTACCCGGGGCTGAACCCGGCGAACGTGATGCCGAACATCTACAACCCGCGGACCCAGCCGCTCAGCCCGTACCTGAACCTGTTCCAGGGCGGGAACCGGAACCCGGCGGTGAATTACTACTTCGGGGTCCGGCCGGGGACGATCGGCGGGGCCGGGTCGATCGGCGGGTCGCCGCTGGTAGCCCAGGGCGGGATGCGGGGGCCGTTCTTCCCGCAGTTCGCCACCGGGGCCGACCCCGGGGCCGATCCGACCGCCCCCCCGCCGGCGAACGCGGCCGTCCTCCCGCCGGCCGGCCACCCGGTCGTGTTCGGGAACACCCTGGGCTACTTCCCGGGGTCGGTCAGCCAGCCGGGCCGGCGGCCGGGGCTCACCGGGGTCGGGGCGTCCGGCACCGGGGGCCGGCGGTAGGGACAGGGCGACGGCGAACGGACCCGGCGGCCGCTGGAACGGGGGCGCGGAGATGGGGATTCCTGGCTTCCGACTGACGGCCGGTCTCGGGCTGGCGTGCGGGTTCGCGGTCGGGGCGGGTGCCCAGCCGCCGGCCCCGCCGCCGGGCCGGGCGGCGGTC
>JAIEQO010000006.1 GCA_019747655.1 Gemmataceae bacterium
CCTGGGCCATGGCCGCCTCCCGAGTGGGACGGCAGGCTCAGGCGCAAACCCCGTGCCGGGGTTTTGTCAGGCCCCCTTAGTGGCACAGGCATTCCTGCCTGTGCCGGGGCCCTTTTCCCCTTCCGTCCGGACTCTCGGGCCGGAATAATCCAGCATTCCGTCCGGTCCGTCGCCCGCCGGTGGCCGTGGTCATGGGGTCGCTGTCGTTCCTGCTGCCGAGCCCGCCCCCGGCCGGGGCCGGGCCGCTCCTCCGCCGGGCGTGCCTGTCGGCCGGCGGGTACGACCCGTCCCCGGTCCCGACCAAGCTCGACCTCCGCCCGGACCGGCTCGTCGCCTCGCGCGGTACGACCGACAGCGGGTTCCTCGCCCTGCCGTGGCCGGTCGGGCTGGCCGGCGTCCGGGTCGCCGCGACGACCACCCTCCGCGAGCGGGACGAGCCCTACGACCTGATGGTCGAGCTGGCCCGCGGCAAGCTGAACCAGGTCCGGAACCAGACGGCCGACTGGCGGGAGGTCGGGCTGCTCACCCCGCCGGACTACGACCACGAGCTGGCCGAGGTGACGCGGCTCTTCGGCGGGGCGGTCCTCGGCGGGCGGTCGGCCGAGTCCGAGGCGGCCGCCGCCGGGGTGCTCGACCGGTCGTTCCGGCTGGCGGACCGGCTGGCGCGGCTCTACGCCGGGCAGATGTTCGCCACCCGGGTGGCCGAGGGCGGGCCGCTGCCGACCGACCTGGCCGCCCGCCACTACACCCCGCCGGAGGGTGCGGCGGCGGGCGAGTACCGGCGGGCCTGTACCGCCGCCCGGGTCGGCCCCCGGTGGCGGGACGTGGAGCCGGCCGAGTCCCGGTACAACTGGGCGACGGCCGACGCGGCCGTCGGGGCCGCCCGGCTGGCCGGCCAGCCCGTCACCTTCGGCCCGGTCCTCGACCTCGGGCCGGGGGCGGTGCCGGACTGGGTGGCCGAGTGGGCCGGTGACCTGCCGACCCTGGCCGCGTTCATGTGCGACTACCTGGAAACGGTCGTCGGCCGGTACAAGCGGGACGTCCGCCGGTGGGTGGTGTGCGGCGGGTTCAACCACGCCGACGGCCTCGGGCTGCGGGACGACGACCGGCTCCGGCTGGCCGCCCGGCTGGTCGAGGCCGCCCTCCAGCTCGACCCCGACCTGGACGTGGTCGTCGGCGTGGCCCAGCCGTGGGGCGACTACCTGGCCGGGGACGACCAGTCGATCCCGCCCGGGGTGTTCGCCGAGGACCTCGTCCGGACCGGGCTGAAGGTGTCGGCCGTCGAGGTCGAGGTCCGGGCCGGCACCCGCCCCCGGGCCGGCCTCCCCCGCGACCTGCTCGACACCTCCCGGCTGCTCGACGCCTACGCCCGGCTCGGGCTGCCGGTCGAGGTCCTGCTGTCCCACCCGGCCGGGGCCGGGCCCGACCCCGCGGCGGCCGACCACGGGGAGGGGGTCTGGGCCGACGGCTGGCCGCTCGGGGTGTCGCCGGCCGACCAGGCCGAGTGGGGGGCCGGGGTCGCCGCCCTGGCCCTGTGCAAGCCGGCCGTCCGGGCCGTCACCTGGGACCACTGGGCCGACGCCGACCCCCACCTGACCCCGCACGGCGGGCTGCTCGACCCGGCCGGCCGGCCCCGGCCCCTGCTCGCCGCGCTCCAAACCCTCCGCGCCAACTACCTCCGGTAGCGTCACCGGCCGCGGTACGACCGTACCAACGTCGCCCGAAATCCGCCGTGACTCCGGGTAATCGGTCCTTGCGACCCGTTGCCGGGGCCGTTACACTTTTGATGGATTACCGGCCGACTCGCCGACCCCGCCGACAACCCGATGAATGTTCCCGACCCCCGCGGGCTCCGAGCCCGGGCGCGGGGTCGATAACGGAGGACCAGCCGATGCCGGGTGCCGGGGCCATGCCCCCGCCGGACGAACTCCGGTCGGTCGCCGGCTACCGCCTCCTCCGCCAGGTCGGCGAGGGCGGGATGAGTACGGTCTTTTTGAGCTACGACGTGGCCGCCGGCCGGCCGGTGGCCGTCAAGGTCCTGGCCGACCACCTCGCCGAGCGGCGGGAGTTCGTCGAGCGGTTCTACCGGGAGGCCCGGAACGGCCAGCGGCTGCACCACCCGAACCTGGTCCGCGGGCACGCCGCCGGGTTCGACCCGGACACCGGCAAGCACTACCTGGTGATGGAGTACGTCGACGGGCCGAGCGCCCACACCGCCCTGGCCCGGGTCGGCCGGCTGCCGGTCGGGGTGGCCGTCCGGGTCGGGGTCGACGTGGCCACCGCCCTCGCCCACCTCCACGCCCGGGACTACGTCCACCGGGACGTGAAGCCGGACAACATCCTCCTGCCGCCCGGCGGGCCGGCCAAGCTGGCCGACCTCGGGCTGACCAAGCAGCTCTCCGGCGACGGCCACCTCACCGCCGTCAGCGAGGGGGTCGGGACGACCTACTACATGCCCTACGAGCAGGCGATGAACGCCGCCCTGGTCGACGGGCGGAGCGACATCTACGCCCTCGGGGCCACCCTCTACCACCTGCTCACCGGCCACGTCCCGTTCCCCGGGTCGTCCCACGAGGAGGTGATCCGGGGGAAGGAACAGGGGACCTACCGGCCGGTCCGGGCCGCCGCCGCCGACGTGCCCCCGGTCCTCGGGGCGATCATCACCCGGGCCCTGTCCCGGGACCCGCGGGAGCGGTTCCAGGACGCCGCCGCGTTCGCCGCGGCCCTGGAGTCGACCGGTCTGGCCGCCGACATCCCCGCCTTCCCGGCCGAGCCCGGCGGCCGCCCGCCCGGCGACCAGCCGCCCGACGCCCCGACCCGGGCCGACCTCCCGGCCTACCTGGTCGTGGCGG
>JAIEQO010000621.1 GCA_019747655.1 Gemmataceae bacterium
GGGGGGTTCCTCCCATGGGGGGTTTTTGGGGGGTGGGGGGGGGCGTCCCCCCCTTTTCCCAACACCTGCGGGGCCCCCCCCCCCCCCGCTCGCCCGGACTTACTTCAACTTCGCCATGTAGTCCACCACTGACTTGATCTCTTCGTCCGACAGCTTGCTGGCGAACTCCGGCATCTTCGAGCCCGGGTTGTGGGCCCGGGGGTTGCGGACGTGCTCGGCCAGCCACTCCGGGGTGTGGGCCGGGTCGGCCGCCACCTTCCCGAGGTCCGGGTTACCCCACCCGCCCTTCCCCTTCGGCCCGCCGCCCTCGGCCCCGCCGTCGACCGAGTGGCACTTCAGGCAGTTCTGGTCGAACACCGCGTTCCCGGTCTTGGCCCGTTGCGGGCCGCCGAACCCGCCGGGCATGCCGGGGCCGCCGGGCTGCGGCGCGCCGGCGTAGCTCGGCGGCGGCCCGGCCGGGACCTCCGGCTCCTTCTTCCCACACCCGACCACCACCGCCACCACCAGCCCGAACACCGCGGCCGCGCACAACCGATTCCAGGGTGACACGGGCACCCCCGGGGCAGACGAGTAAGCCCGGGCATCGGCCCGGGCGGATGAGTGAATGCGGGGCAAGTATGCGCGGCCGGCCATGAGCCGGCGATGAGAGGTCCGGCCCTCACCTCTTCTTCGGCACGTCCGGGCCGGTGTTCGTCCACTGCCGGCCGACCGTGTCGAGCCCCTTGGGCAGCGCGACGTCCGGCAGCTCCAGCCCGAACTCCTTCTGCCGCTCGGCCGCGATCTTGGCGGTGTCGACCTTGAACTCCTTGTCCCGGGCGGCCAGGACCTTCGGGTCGACCTGCCCCTCGCCCATGAGCGACCAGATCAGCATCGGCTCGCCCATCGGCACCGGGTTCTTCGGGTCCGGCCAGGTGTGCCAGGCCTTGCCCCAGGTCGGCAGGATCATCTTCATGAACGCGGCCTCGTCGGCCGGGGGCATCCCGGGGGCGATCAGCCCGCCGCCGAGGACCTCGTAGGTGTGGGCGTGCCAGTACTTCTTCTCGGTCTCGGGCAGGGCCTTGTACATGGCGTCGGAGATCAGGTACTCGACCCCGACGAGCCGGGCGTTCTTGCCGGTCCCGTCGAACAGGACGCACTGGAACAGGGCGTCGCCGCCGTGGTCGCCGGTGTGGGCGGTGCAGTAGTGCTGGGTGACGAACTGGAGCTTGGGGTCCAGCTTGGCCATGTGGATGCCGCAGAAGTGGGCGTGCGGGCCGGCCATCGGCGAGGCCGGCCCGGCGTCCTTCTTCTCGGGGTGGTCGTCGGCCGCGGCCGTACTGACGCCGAGGGCCCCGAGGGCCGCGAACAGTTCCCGCCGGTCCATGTGCGAGTCTCCGCGTGAAACGAGAGGGACCCGCGGCGGTCCGCGGGTCCCTCACTCTTACCGCGTCGCGTGGGCGACGGCCAGAAAAATATCACCCGGCGAATCGGGATTCGGCCGGCCGGCGACCTCCCCGGGGCGTGAGAGCGCCGTTTACCCCCCATACTGCTCGTCGGTGACGTGCTCCAGCCACTCGACCAGCTTGCCGTCGAGTTCCTCCTGGACGGCGATGTGGGTCATGGCCGTGGTCGGACCCGCCCCGTGCCAGTGCTTCTCGCCCGGCGGGAACCACACCACGTCCCCCGGCTGAAGTTCCTCGACCGGGCCGCCCCACCGCTGCGCCCGCCCGCACCCGGCGGTGACGATCAGGGTCTGGCCGAGCGGGTGGGTGTGCCAGGCGGTCCGGGCACCCGGCTCGAACGTGACGCTGGCCCCGGCCGCGCGGGCCGGCGACGGGGCCTTGAACAGCGGGTCGATGCGGACCGTGCCGGTGAACCAGTCGGCCGGGCCCTTCCCGGACGGCTGCGAGCCGTTCCTCTTGATCTCCATCGACGGCCCTCGTCTTGGAGCCTCGCGGGTCCGCTACGCCTTCCCCTGGAAGTCCTTGGCGAACGCCTTCGGGGTCAGCTCCTCACCGGTGGCGTGCTTGGCCAGCCCCTTCCAGTCGAGCGTCCGGCCCGGCTCGAACACCTTCTTCCGCATGAACTCGCCGACCTTCCTGTCCCCGATGTACAGGACCGCCTTCGGGTCGGCGTTGCCGTACAGCTCCTTGGCGATCGTCTGGTGGACCTGGGAGGCGAACAACTGCCCCATCTGGTAGTTGTGGTAGTAGACCGGGGCCGAGCAGATGTGAATCTTGCTGGCGTAGTCCGGGGCGCTGCGGTCCTTCGGCCGCTTCACCTGCTGGTACTGCTCGACCAGGTCCCACCACAACCGGTTCAGGTCCTGGTCCGGTTTCTCGTACATCCCCTTCTCGAACCGCAGCATCACCTGGCACCACCGGCTGAAGATCAGGAGCTGGTTCCGCCGGGCCGTCTCGGCGGCGGCCTCGAACGCCGGCCCGTCGTCGACCTTCACCCCCATCTTCTCCAGCCACGCCCGCGACTTGCTGAACCGCTCGAACTGCATCGCCACCCCCTCGGTGCTGAGGATGTGGGCCTCGGCCCGTAACACATACGGCAGCGACTTCGGGATGTTCTTGCTGGAGTAGACGGCGTGCCCCAGTTCGTGCAGCATCGTCCCCATCCAGTACTCGTTCGGGACAACGTTGGCCAGCACCCGGACGTCGCCCTCCCGGTCGATGTCGGTGCAGAAGGCGTGCGGGCTCTTCCCCTTCTTCTCGAACAGGTCGCTGCGGGCGATCACGTCGGCCACCGGCAGCCCGATGCCGGCGTAGAAGTCCTGGCAGAGCTTGTTGATGTCGGCCCGGGCGAACGGGGCGTCCAGGTTGGCCTCGAAGACGGCCGGCGACTCCTGGAAGAACGGGTCGTGGTAGTGCCAGG
>JAIEQO010000925.1 GCA_019747655.1 Gemmataceae bacterium
CCGCCGACGCCTACGCGGCCGCCGCCGTCCGGCTGCTCGGGCGGCTGCGGGCCGACCGGTACTTCGACGGCCCCGGCCGGGCGATCCACCTGGCCGTCGACCCGGACCTCGACTCGCTCCGGGCCCGCAAGGACTTCCGGGCCTTCATCGCCGCCGTGACCGGAAAGACTCCGCCGTAACGTCCCGACCGAACCCGAACCCCACCCGAGGGCACGCTCATGTCCCGTCGGACGCTCACGTCCTGGCTCCCCGCCCCGAAGCGGACCCGCCGGTCCCGCCCGTGGCTCGGGATCGAATACCTCGAAGACCGGACGATGCCGGACGCCTCGCTGCCGCCGGACCTGGTGGTCGGGCGGACGCTCTCGGCGTACACCGTGGCCGGGGTCCAGAACCGCCAGTTGGACATCACCTACACCGTCTACAACCAGCGGGCCGACGACCTGTCCGGGGTGCTGCTGACGACGGCCTTGCAACCCGGGGTGACGTACAAGTCCGCGACGGCGGTGCCCGACCGGAGCGGGTCGGAGCTCGCCTGGAGCCTGGGCACGGTCCGCGGGTTCGACCGGGCCAGCGTGACGGTCACGGTGGCGCTGCCCGAGACGCTGCCGCTGCAGATCGACAGTGGGGCGAAGGCGTTCGCCACCCTGAACGCCGGGGCCGTCAGCGCCGACACCCCGGCCGCCGCCCTGTCGAGCCGGACAATCGCCCCGGAGCTGCTGGCGTCCACCCCCGACGCCAACACGGCCGATCCGTTCGTCCAGGAGCAGGCGGCCAAGCTCCGGTACGACCCGGCCCGGATCGTTCAGTACCTCAGCACCGACGTGGGGTACGAGTCGTACTCCGGGTCGCTGCGGGGGTCGCGGGGGACGCTCTGGAGCGCGGCCGGGAACGCCCTGGACGAGGCCAGCCTGGGGGTGGCCCTGCTCCGGGCCAGCGGGGTCCCGGCCCGGTACGCCCGCGGGACGCTGTCCGACGCCCTGTCGAAGCAGCTCATCCTGTCGATGTTCCCGGCCGGCTACCAGACCGTCGGGTACATCCCGGCCGGCACGACCGTTGCAGACCCGGCCGACGACCCGAAGCTCCTGGCCGAGGCCCGGGACCACTACTGGGTGCAGCTCGACACCGGCGGCGGGTTCGTCAGCGCCGACACGTCCGGCTTGCCCGGGAGCGGCCTCGGGGCCGCCTTCACCGCCACGTCGGACACGTTCGCCGAGGTGGCCGACGGCCTGCGGCACAAGGTCGGGTTGAAGCTGAACGTCGAGAAGTACAGCTCGGCCGGCGCGCTGTTCGGCTTCGGCAACGGGCTGTCCACCGCCCCCGTCCTGGACCGGATGTTCAACACCGTCGACTTGGTCGGGCGGACGCTGACGGTCGGCCACCTGGTCAACGAGCAGTCGCTCGGCGCCCTCGTCTTCTCGGCCCGCACGACCACCTACTCGCCGTTCCTGATCATCGGCGACGCGGCCACCGGGCTCGCCGGTGACCAGGTGGTCAACGGGACCGACTACCAGGACGTGCGGACCAACTTCCCGCTCGGATCGCAGGTCGTCACCGGGGTGTTCCTGGACCTGACGTTCGCCGGCCCGGGGCGGGCGGACCGGGCCGCCCGGTACACCCTGGCCGACCGGGTCGGGCCGGCCGCCCGGCTGGGGACGGCGACCACCTCGGTCAGCGTCGACCCTAACGGCCCGCCGCTGTTCGGGCCGGTCGACCTGACGACCCTGGCGGTCCTGCCGGGGAAGGTGGACCCGCGGGTGATGGCCCGGCCGGCGTCGGACATCGACGCCCAGGAGGCCGCCTACGCCGCCCTCCCGGGCGGGGTGCCGACCGACGAGCCGGGGCGGCAGGCCCTGGGGGCGGCCGTCATCGCCCTGGTCCGGAACACCCTACTGGCCGAGTCGCGGGTGCAGCTCGCCGACTTCTTCTCCTCGTCGGACGCCTGGGCGACGGCGTTCGCCGGGAACCTGGGCGTACGGGCGTACCACGACGGCCCCCGGGTGGCCATCGTCCGGGCCACCGGGGGGGCGGGCCGGCTCGGGTTCGCCATCGACCTGACCAAGAACGACATCCGGGTGCTGGCCCGGCCCGGCCAGAACCCGGCGGCCGCGGTGACGTTCAACCTGACCCGCGGGATGATGGACACCTACCTGGAGACGGCCGCCATCACCCCGCCGGCCGGGTCGGCGGCGGCCCCGGTCGGGGCTCATGGGGTGATGGCCGAGGCGGTAGCCCGGGGGGTGCCGTTCGTCACCCTGACGGCCGCCAACGCCAGCGAGCTGGACGGCCTCCCGTTCCCGGCCGACGTCAAGGCCCTGATCACCCGGGCGGTGGCCGGCGGCAAGGCGGTGCTGGTGCCGGACCGGCCGGTCGAGGTCGGCGGGGCGGCCCGGCTGGCGTGGTTCGAGATGGACCCCGCGACCGGCGAGTCGGTCGGGGTGCTGGACGACGGCACCCACGGGGCCGGGTGGCTCTCGTACATGGGCTCGCTCCTCCTCACCCGCATCCTGGTCGCGGCCGAGGAGTTCGGCATGGGCCTCATCGCCGGCGGCATCTTCAACGTCACCTTCCTGTCCATCAAGTCGTGGAAGGAGTTGGCGTTCAAGTCGGCGTCGGGCGGGGCCGGGAACGCGGTCAGCAAGGCCCTGGCGATCGCCGGCCTGGTCGCCATCTTCAAGTTCGGCCAGACCCAGGTCGAGCGGCTGTTGTTCAAGTCGGTGGCGTTCGTGTCCGGGTTCCTGATCGCGTCCAACTGGGGGCTCCAGGCCCTGCAGAAGGACCCGCCGGTCCTGCCCATCCTGATCGAGCCGGGCCAACCCGTCCCGCCGCCGCCGAGCCGCGACGCCGAGACGGTGCCGGTGGCCG
>JAIEQO010000571.1 GCA_019747655.1 Gemmataceae bacterium
TGGGGGCCGCCGTTCCTCGGCGACCTGTCCGCCTACTTCCTGTCGTGCAACCGGGGGAAGCGGTCGGTCACGCTCGATATCGCCCGCCCGGACGGGAGCGCCCTCTTCCACCAACTCCTCGCCAAGTCCGACGTGCTGATCGAGAACTTCCGGTCCGACAGCGCGGACAAACTCGGGCTGACGCCGGACCAGTTGCTCGCTCGGCACCCGAAGCTCATCGTCTGCTCGATCAGCGGGTACGGCCGGACCGGACCGCTGGCCGACGCCCCGGGGTACGACTTCGCCGTCCAGGCCCTCAGCGGCTTGATGGCCATCACCGGCCCGGCGGACGGGCCGCCGTGCAAGGTCGGGGTGGCGGTCGCCGATGTACTCACCGGTCTCTACGCCGCGACCGCCATCCTCGCCTGCCTCCACGCCCGGCAGCGGTCCGGGCACGGATACGCCATCGACCTCGCGCTCCACGACTGCGCCCTGGCCGCCCAGGTGAACGTGGCCCAGGCGTACCTCACCAGCGGGACGATGCCCGCCCGGCAAGGGAACGCCCACCTCCAGATCGTGCCGTACCAGCTCTTCGCCACGTCCGACGGGTGGCTGGTGCTGAACGTCGGCAACGACGGCCAGTGGCGGGCGTTCTGCGCCGCGGCCGGGGCCGACGCCCTCGGGGCCGACGGGCGGTACGCAACGAACCGTCAGCGGGTCGAGTCGCGGGCCGAGCTGGTGCCGCAGGTCGAGGCGCTGATGCGGTCGCTGCCGACAGCGGAGTGGGAGCGCCGGCTGACTGCGGCGAACGTGCCGCGCGCGGTCGTCCGCGACTACCCGGCGGTGTTCGCCGACCCGCAGGTGGCGGCCCGGGGGATGCGGGTGACGGTCCGCGACCCGGCCGGCCAACCCGTGGACCTGATCGGCAGCCCGTTCCACCTGACCGGCGGGGCGCTCCCGCCGCCCGGAATGCCGCCCCGGCTCGGCGAGCAGACCGACGCCGTCCTCGGCGAGATGCTCGGCCTCGACGCCGCCGAGCTGGCCCGCCTCCGGGCCGCCGGGGTCGTCTGAATCACCTTCCGGCCGGCCCCGCCCGCGGTTACACTCGTGCCGTCCGCTCCATCGGAGGGTGCCCGCATGACCCCGGTTGCCGGCCTCGACCTGACCCGGCTCAAGCTGCGGTACAACCACGACGCCGACCGTTACCTACGCTCCCTGCCCCTGGGGCACTTCATGGAGTCCCCGGCCCAGGCGACCCAGCGGGAGATCACCCTGGAGAGCTTCGCCCTGGTCCGGGCGGCCAGACCGGACATCCAGGTGTTCAACGAGTTGCTCGTTCAGTACCCGGTCCCGGGGCAGGACCCGGACGAGCCGGCCCGGGTGGTACCGGACAACATGGTCGTCGTCCACCCGACCCCGCTCGACATCGACGGCAGTTTCAAGGCCCCGGCCCAGCCCGTCGGCCCGCTGCTGGTCCTGGAGTACGTGTCGAAGGGCAGCCGGCGGAAGGACTACGAAGACAACTTGGAGAAGTACGAGCGGGACCTGAAGGTCCCGTACTACCTGTTGTTCTACCCGGACGCGGACGAGCTGACCGTCTTCCGGCTGGCCGGCGAGCGGTACGGGTCGGTCAAGCCGAACGAGGCCGGCCGGCTGCCCGTCCCCGAATTGGAACTGGAGGCCGCCCTGCTCGACGGGTGGGTGCGGTTCTGGTTCCGCGGCGAGTTGTTGCCGCTGCCCGGCGAGCTGCTCGGCCAGCTCAACGGCGTCCGGTCCGAGCTGGTGGCCGAGCGGGCCGCCCGACTGGCGGCCGAGCGGGAGCGGGACGCCGAGCGGCAGGCCCGGCTCGCCGCGGAGGCTGAAACGGCCCGGCTGCGGGAGGAGTTGGCCCGGGCGAAGGGGGGGCAACCGTAGGTGCCTTATGGGCGAGTTCCTGTTCGCCGTCACCGACCGGTTCCGGGTCGGGCACGGGCTGCTCGTGACGCCAGGTGTCGGCCACCTCGGCGACCGGCTGCGGGTCGGGATGCCGCTCGCCCTCGTCCGGCCGGACGGGACCCGGCTCGACGGCCCGGCATACGTCGCCTCGGTCCTGCACGCCCCGAACCCGATCGACAACCCGTTCCCCGGCTTCACCGGCCTCACCGAACAAGACATCCCGGTCGGTACCGCGGTGTGGTCAGCGGGCTGACGGCGACCTAAAAATCTCGGCACGTCAACCCTTTCCCCGTGCCGGAGTCCGTCGCCATGCCGACCAACGCGCCGCTCAACCGCAAGCTCCGGATGGGCCTGGTCGGCGGCGGCCAGGGGTCGTTCATCGGCCGCGTCCACTCGATCGCCGCCGGGCTCGACAACCGGGCCACCCTCGTCGCCGGGGCGTTCTCGTCCGACCCGGCCCGGTCGAAGGCCTCCGCCCCCGACTACGACGTGCCGGCCGACCGGGCCTACGCCTCCTACGCCGAGATGGCCGCCGCCGAGAAGGCCCGCCCGGACGGCATCGACTTCGCCAGCATCACCACCCCCAACCACGTCCACTTCGACGCCGCCAAAGCCTTCCTCGCCGCCGGCATCAACGTCGTCTGCGACAAGCCGATGACGTTCGACCTGGCCCAGGCCGAGGAGCTGGTCAAGCTGGTCGAGCAGTCCGGCGTGGTCTTCGCCGTCACCCACAACTACACCGGCTACCCGCTCGTCCGGCAGGCCCGGGAGATGGTCCTCAACGGCGAGCTGGGCGAGGTCAACGCCTTCCGCTCGAACTACATCCAGGGCTGGCTGCGGACCCGGCTCGAAACCACCGACCAGAAGCAGGCGGCGTGGCGGACCGACCCGTCGAAGAGCGGGGCGGCCGGCTGCTTCGGCGACATCGGCACCCACGCCTACAACCTCGGCCGGTTCAT
>JAIEQO010000641.1 GCA_019747655.1 Gemmataceae bacterium
GCCCCGGCGCGGTGCCCGGCCTGCCCGGGCCGGGCGGCGGTGGCGGGGCGATGCCCAGCGCGACCGCCTACGCCAAGGGGCTGGAACAGCAGGCCCGGGGGCAGCGGGCGGCGGCCCGGCAGAACTACGTCGAGAACAAGGACGAGGTGGCCGCCAAGCTGTTCAACGACGCGGCCGCCCTGGAGCAGTTCCGGGACGTGATCCTCGACCGGGACGAGCTGTTCAAGGTGGCCGCCGACGCCCGGGCGGCCGGGGCCGAGATGCCGAGCGTGACCTACCGGCCGAAGGGCCCGACCAGCCTGCCGAGCCGGCCGGACGAGCAGGTGCTGGAGGTGGCCCGGTTCGACCTGGTGCCCCGGTTCTACTACAAGGCCGTCCCGGTCCTGACCCCGAACGTCTACCGGCTGGCCGACCTGGTCAACACCAGCGAGTTGGTCCTCCTGCCGGGCGAGGCGACGATGTATCTGGGTGGCGACTTCGTCGGCCAGACCCGGCTGCCGCTGGTGGCCACCGGCAAGCCGTTCACCGTCGGGTTCGGGGCCGACCCGCAGTTGCAGGTCAGCCGGACGCTCCTCGACAAGACCCGGAGCACCCAGGGCGGGAACCAAGTGCTGACCTTCCGCTATCGAATCAGTGTGTCGAGCTACAAGAAGGACCCGGTGCCGGTCCAGGTGTGGGACCGGCTGCCGCACGCGGTAGCGGCGATGACGATCGCCGTCAACCTGGTCAGCCCGAAGCCGGAACTGAGCACCGACCCGCTGTACCTGCGGGACGAGCGGCCGAAGGGGCTGCTCCGGTGGGACGTGACGGCCAAGCCGGACCAGAACGGCGAAAAGGCCCTGGCGATCGAGTACGAATACAAGATCGAGTACGACAAGAACGTGACCATCGGCGGCCTTCTTGCGAAGTGAGTTTCGAGTTTCGAGTTTGAAGTTTCGAGTTCCGGAACCGACACACCTGGGCTTCGGTCCGCGGTGCTTCCGGGCTCGGGCGGATAACTCGAAACTCGAAACTACAAACTCGAAACTCGGTGGACGATGCCCAAAGCCCGGATCGTGGTGGTCGAGGACGAGCCGGCGATCCGCCGGGGGGTGTCGGACGCCCTGCGGCTGAGCGGGTACGACGTGACCGAGGCGGCCGACGGGGCGGTCGGGCTGCGGGAGGGGGCGGCCGCCGGGGTCGACCTCGTGCTGTTGGACTTGCTCCTGCCCAAGCGGGACGGGCTGGACGTGCTGACCGAGTTGCGGAAGTCGTGCCCGGCCCGGCCGGTCATCATCCTGACCGCCCGGGGCGGGGAGGACGACCGGGTGAAGGGGCTGAAGATGGGGGCCGATGATTACGTCGTCAAGCCGTTCTCGGCGAAGGAGCTGTTAGCCCGGGTCGAGGCGGTCTTACGGCGGACGCTGAAGGCCATCCCGGAGGTCCGGTTAGCCCACCTGGGTGACGGGACGGTCGACCTCCCCCGGCGGGAAGTCCGCTGGGCCTGCGGGACCCGGGCCGACCTGTCCGAGACCGAGGCCGCCCTGCTCAAGTACCTCTTGATGAACCGGGAGCGGGCGGTGTCACGTGAGGAACTCCTGACCCGAGTGTGGGGGATCGGCACGGCCGGGCTAGAGACCCGGGCGGTGGACATGCACGTGGCCCGGCTGCGGGCCAAGCTGAAGGACCCGGGCGGGGACGGCCCCGGGGAGGCGATCGTCACCGTCCGGGCCCACGGGTACATGGCCGGGCCGGGGTTCGTGGTGCGGGAGGACGACCAGTGACGCGGCGGCTGTTGGGCCCGGCCGGCGGGGCCGTGATCTTCCTGGCCGTCGCCGGGCTGGTGTTCGCCGGCCTCGGGTGGGTGACGGTGGCCGCCCTGCGGGTCGAGCGGGAGCGGGGGGAGGCGGCCGCGGTCGCCGACCGGGGCCACGACCTGCGGGCCGCCCTGTGGCGGCTGGACGCCCGGCTGCTCCAGGCCCTCGGGGTGGAGGACGCCCGCCCGTTCCACCACTACACCCGGCACGAGCCCGGAGCCGAGGCGGTCGGGGCCTACGGCCCGGCGTCGGCTCCGCTGTTGGCCGCCGAGCTGCCGGACTGGATGCTCCTCCACGCTGAGTTCGACCCGGACGGCGGTTGGCGGTCGCCGCAGGTGCTGCCGGACGAGGCGGCCGACGACCTGCGGGCCCGGTGGCCGGGTCAGTCCCTGCGGAACGCCGACCCCGGCCGGGCCAAGCGGTACGACGCCCTGGTCCGGGCCTACCCGAAGGCCCACGCCGCCCGGGTCCTGGCCGCCCAGGAGCGGGCCCTGTCGTCCGACCACCCGTTCGCCGGCGGGCTCTTGTTCATGGGCCCCCCGGCCCCGCCGCGACCAGCCGGACAGGAACCTGCCCGCCGGGCGGCCGCCCCGAAAGCTGCCCCAAACCGCGGAGACCGCGAGGACGGAGTCCGGTTGCAACGCGCGGAGCGGCGGTTCGAGGAGAATCTGAGTGCCGTCGAGAAGGAGGCCGTCCAATCCGGACTCGGGGTGCCGCCGACCCCGGCCGGTGCCGACCAGGCGCCGACCCCGCCCGACGACGCGGCGGCCGGCCGGTCCGCCAACCGCCCGGATGCCCGCGACTGGAACTCCCGGTCGCGGGCCAACGTGATCCAGCGTGGCGCGGCCGACGCCAAGGGGGCGGCCTCCGTCCCGTACTACCAGAACGTCGGCCCGCCGCAGGCACCGTCGCCCGGGGCGCTGGCCCTGAACACCGGCCCGGTCGGTCCGCCCCCTGGTCTGCCCGGAGGGACTCCCCCGAGCGGGGCCGGCGTGCCCACGCCGGGTCCGGGCGGGTTCGGCGGGGCCGCCGGGACGGGATTGGGTGGTCCGCCGGCCGGCGGGGCCGGTGGGTTCGGCG
>JAIEQO010000863.1 GCA_019747655.1 Gemmataceae bacterium
CCCAGGCCGGCAGCAAGACCCCGTCCGGGGCCGACCTGATGGCCGCCGCCCGGCGGTTCCCGGAGGCCCGGTACGAGGCCGTCCTGGCCCGCGGGCAGGCGGCCGTGTACCAGGCCGTCCGGGAGACCCTGACCGCCCGGCTGGCCGAACTCGGCGATTCCGGCCGGCTGTTGAAGGCGGAGGCCGCCCGGTGGAAGAAGGAGGCCGGGGCGGCCCGGGCTGCCGCCGCCGGCTCGCCCGTCCGCCCGGTCCTGCCGCCCGGGTGCGAGTCGGTGGACGACGCGGTCGGGCGGGTGCTGGAGGGGCTGTCGGCCGCCGACCTGCTGGCGGTCGACCGGCGGATCGGGCCGGTCGGGCTGGCCGCGGGCGGCCCGGTCGGGGTGCGGGAGCGGGTCCGGGCGGCGGCCCGGGAGTACCTGGCCGACCGGCTCGCGGCGGCCGACCTGGGCGGGATGCTGGCGAACCCGGGGGAGGCGGTGCGGGGGGCGTTCGCGGCGGCCGAGCCGGGGTGGGTCGGGCGGGGGCCGTGGGCCAAGACCGACCTGGTGGTCGTCGGGGCCCCGCCCGGGCCGGGCCGGGACCTCGTCCCGGCGGCCGTCCCGGTGGACGAGTTCGCCGACACGCCCGACGAGCTGGTCATCGTCCGGGAGTACCCGACGGTCCCGCTGTCGGCCGTCCCGCACCTGGGGCCGGCCGGCCACGCGGCCTACCGGGCGATCCCGGAGGCGACCCAGTGTACCGCCCACAGCCGGTTCGACATCACCCAGTGGGTCGGCCCGGACGAGGGGTGATCGGTTGCGCTGTGCATATCCTCGGGTTGGGCGTCCCGCCTCCCGCGGGTGCGGGCGCCGCCCCGGCTGACCCCGGGACTCCAACCCGAAGGTCACAACTGGGAACCGTGTGAGGCTGGGCCGGCGGCGATCGTGGGACGAGCCCGCTACCCGGGATCGTCACCGGGTCATGCACAACCACGTCACGACGCACCCGCAACCGAAGGCGATCAGTGCGACCAGGGCGAATCGCCACCGTCGGCGGAGCTGCTCCGCGGTCCGTCCGTCCACCGCGGCGCGGTCCCGCTCGGCCTGCCGGAGCCGGACTTCGGCGTCGGCCCGGAGCCGGCTGACCGCGGCGGCCACGGCCCCGGCGTCGGGGGGCCGGTCGGCCGGGTCCGGGCTCAGGCACCACATGCACAAGGCGACCAGCCCGGGGTCGGCCCCGCAGGCGTCGAGCCGGTCGGTAGCCTCGGCGTCGGGCGGCCGGCCGGTCAGGATGGCGCACAGGATCGCCCCGAGCCCGAGTACGTCCTCCCGCGGGTCGGCCTGTACCGCGGCCCGGCCCCAGTCGAGCACTTGGACCTCGCCGAACGCCCCGACCATCACGTGCGACGGCTTCAGGTCGCGGTGAGCGATGCCGTGGGCGTGGGCATAGCCCACCGCCTGGCAGACGGCCTCGAACGCCGCGACGAGGCGACCCCGATCGGGCCCAGCGTCCCGGATCAGGTCGTCCAGGGTCCGGCCCTTGATGAGCCACATCGCCAGGAACGGCCGGCCGTCCGGCAGAACTCCCGCCTCATGGACGGCCGGGATGCCGGGATGCTGGAGGCAGGCGGTGATCCGAGCCTCGTCGAATATCCGCCGGGCCGCGGCCGGGTCCGGCCCGAACCGCCCTTGCAAGACCTTGAGGGCGACCTCCCGGCCGGGAACGGTGTTGGTCGCCCGGTAGACCACGGCCGTCGCGCCGCGGGCCAGCTCGTCACCCAGGACATACCGCTCGGCCGGCGGTGGCGTCGGTTGCTCGGGCACGGGGCGGCTCCGGCGGGTGGCCTCGATCGTAACCCGTCCGTGGAGCGGACGCCACCGACCTGGCGAGCGGGTCGTGCATCAGTTTGGTTCTGGTGGCACAGGCATTCCTGCCTGTGCTGGGCCAGCTCGCACAGGCAGGAATGCCTGTGCCACCAAACCGAGGCACTACTGGTGACCGGGGGGCGTGAGCCCCCTGATTGTCCGACGCATCAGGGGGCTCACGCCCCCCGCTCGCCAGGACCACCGGTACAATGTGCCGTCCCCACCGAGGGCGGCGGATGCTGCGGCTGGCGCCGAGGCTCACCCGGTACAACTCCCTGGCGTTCTCGCCGGACGGCCGCTACTTGCTGGCCGTCGGGGTGCGGCCGCGGCTCGGCGGTCTGCTCCGGTCGGACAAGGTCGCCCTGTGGGACCTCCGCGACCCCGGGGCCGAGCCCCCGGCCCGGATCGACGCCGACCTCGACCCGGCCGCCGGGTACTGGCTGCCCGACGGCCGGATGCTCGGGGTGGACAACCGCGGCGGCTGGCTGGCCGTCCGCCCGGACGGGACCGCCGCCGCCCGGTCCGGCCCCATCCACACCCGCAAGGGCGAGCCGGTCGGGCTCTCGCCCGACGGCCGGTGGCTGGCCTGGTTCACCGGCGGGCTGGTCGCCTGGCGGCCGATCCCGGGCGGCGACGGGATGCGGGTCGCGGACCTGGCGGACGAGAACGAGGAGCCGATCGGGGCGGCGTTCTCGCCCGGCGGGGAGGTGTTGGCCGTCCTGGTCCACGGGTGGGACGGGTTCGTCCGGACGTGGGGCGTGCGGACCTACGACGCCGACGCCTTCGGCGGCCAATTCCTGGCCTGGGCGGCCGCCCCGGACGGGGCCGACCGGCTCGCCTGGTCGCCGGACGGCCGGTTCCTGGTGGCCGGCTGGCCGGGCGGGTTCGAGGCCATCGACCCGTACACCTGGCGGCCGGCGGCCCGGCGGGTGGTGGCGGGGGCCCGGCTGGCGGCGGCCGCGTTCCACCCGTCCGGGCGGGAGCTGCTGACGGCCGACGACGCCGGCCGGGTGCGGGTGTGGGACGCCGGCGGG
>JAIEQO010000262.1 GCA_019747655.1 Gemmataceae bacterium
CCGCGGCCGCGGCCGGGGCCGGGTTGCGGCGGACCCACCGGCCGGCCCGCTCCCACCAGGCGGCCGGCCGGGCGGTGATCGTCCGCCCGTCCAGGTACGCCCGCAGGTCGGCGGCCAGGGCGTCGGCCGAGGCGTACCGCTTCCGCGGGTCCTTCTCCAGGCACTTCAGGCAGACGGTTTCCAGGTCCTTCGGGACCCGCCGGCCGCCGGCCCGGGGCGGCTTGGGCGGGGTGTGGATGACGTGGTACAGCACGTCCAGCGGGGCCCCGGCGTCGAACGGCGGACGGCCGGTGAGCAGCTCGTACAGGATCACCCCGAGGGCGTACACGTCGGTCGGGGTGCCGACCTCCCGGACCCGCCCGGCCGCCTGCTCCGGGGCCATGTACTGCGGGGTGCCCATCAGCGCCCCGGTCCGGGTCAGGTCCGACCGGTCGAGCTTGGCCAGCCCGAAGTCGGTGACCTTCGGCTGAAATGCGGAATGCGGAGTTCGGAGTGCGGAATGAAGCCCCGAGCCGGACGGGGTCTTGTCCTCCGATTCCGCATTCCCCAATCCGCACTCCGCATTCCCGAGGAGGATGTTGGCCGGCTTCAGGTCCCGGTGGACGACCCCGGCCCGGTGGGCGGCGGCCACGGCCGCGGCCAGCCGGGCGACCAGGGCGGCCGCGTCCCGGGGGGCGAACCGCTCGCCGCCGCTCAGCCGCTGGGCGAGCGTCCCGCCGGGGACGTACTCCATCGCCAGGTACGGCTGGCCGTCGTGGTCGCCGAACTCGTACACCTGGACGATCCCCGGGTGCTGGAGCCGGGCCACCGCCTCCGCCTCGATCAGGAACCGCAGCCGCACCTCCGGGCTGGCGTACTTGCTGTTGAGCAGCATCTTGAGGGCGACGGTCCGGTTCAGCCCGATGTCCCGGGCTTTCCACACCACCCCCATCCCGCCCCGGCCCAGCTCCTCCCCGACCTCGTACCCGGCGACCACCGGCGGGGGCGTCCCGGGGCCGCCGGGGAAGAGCATCGTCCGGTCGGGGGCGGCGTCGCCGTCGTCCCCGGCCGCCCGGACCCGGCCGAGGAACGTCCGGGCGACCAGCGACGGCGTCACCCGCCGGGCCGCCGACCCGTTCTCCCGAAGCCGCAGGGCGACGGTGTCCCCGCCGGTCAGCTCGCCCAGCCGGCCCTGGCAGACGTCGCACCCGTTGACGTGGTCCTCCACCCCGGCCCGGTCGGCGTCCCCGAGGGACCCGTCGAGCAGGAGCCGGAGTTGGTCGTCCGACGGGCACGGGGCCATCGGGGGTCGGTCCTGGGTGTGCGGCGGCCCCGGCCGTGCCGGGGGCACGGACCGGGAGGCCCGGGTGGTCGTGGCAGACTCGGGAGTCTATTCCAGCACGGCCGCACCCCCCGGACAAGGGGGCGGCGCGGGCCGTCAGGTCAGGATGTCCTTGACGACGTGGCCGTGAACGTCCGTCAGCCGGCGGTCGGTCCCGTCGTGCCGGACGGTCAGCCGCTCGTGGTCGATCCCCATCAGGTACAGGACGGTGGCGTGCAGGTCGTACCCGGTGGTCTTGCCGGCGGCCGCCCGCCAGCTCCACTCGTCGCTCTCCCCGTGGGCCGTCCCGCCCTTCACCCCGGCCCCGGCCAGCCACGCCACCGAGGTGCCGCCGTTGTGGTCCCGGCCGGTCGCCCCCTGGGTGAACGGCTGCCGGCCGAACTCGGTCGTCCACAGGACCAGCGTGTCGGCCAGCATCCCGCGGTCGTGCAGGTCTTGCAGGAGCGTCGCCGCCGGCAGGTCGACCGACCGGGCGATCGCCGGCAGCTCCTTCGGGATGTCGCCGTGGTTGTCCCAGTTGTTCGCCGGGCCGCCGGCCCCGCTCCACACCTGCACGAACCGCACCCCGCGTTCGAGCAGCCGCCGGGCCAGCAGGCACCGCCGGCCGAAGTCGGCGGTGGGCGGGTCGTCCAGGCCGTACCGCAGGCGGGTCTCGGCCGTCTCCCGGGACAGGTCGAGGGCCTCCGGGGCGTGCCGCTGCATTCGGGCGGCCAGTTCGTAGCTCTGGATGCGGGCGTCGAGCCGGGAGTCGCCGGGCCGGGCGGCGGCGTGGTCGCGGTTGAGCCGGGCGAGCAGTTCCTGCCCGTCGCGGTCGGCCTCGGGGGTGACGAAGGGGGTCCGGGCGGCCGGGGCCAGGTCGGGGATGGGCGGGGTGGCGGCCGCGTTCAGGATGGTGCCCTGGTGGGCGACGGGGAGGAAGCCGGCCGAGAAGTTTCCCTTCTGGTTGTACGGCAGCCCGCGGGCGTCCGGGAGGACGACGAAGGTGGGGAGGTTGTCGCCGAGCCGGCCGAGGCCGTAGGAGAGCCACGCCCCCAGGCACGGGAACCCGGGAAGGACGAACCCGGTGTTCATCAGGTAGCTGGCCGGGCCGTGGACGTTCGTGCGGGACGCGACGGCCATCAGGAAGGCCATCCGGTCGACGTGGGCGGCCAGGGCCGGGAAGACGCTCGACACCCACCGCCCGCACTGGCCGTGCTGCCGGAACGGGAACGGCGACTTCATCAGGTGGCCGGGGACGCTGGTGACGCCCTCGACCTTCTCGGCCCCGCCGGGCTGGAAGGGTTGGCCGTGCCGCTTGTCCAGCTCCGGCTTGTAGTCGAACGTGTCCGGCTGGCTGACCCCGCCGTTGAGGAAGAGCTGGACGACCCGCTTGACCTTCGCCTTGTGGTGGAGGCCGCCGTCGAACTCGGGGCGCGGGGCGGGGGCGCCGGCGAGCAGCCGGTCCGCGCCGAGCAGCCACGACAGGGCGACCCCGCCGAGCCCGCCGCCGGTGTGCCAGTGAAAGTCGCGGCGGTGCATCGGCTCGCTCCTCGGACCGCGGCCGTCCCGGCCGCCGTGTCCGGACCGCGG
>JAIEQO010000687.1 GCA_019747655.1 Gemmataceae bacterium
GGACGACGCCCGGGAGGCCCAGGTGCGGCTGTCCCAGGTCCGGGCGACGGCCGCCGACCCCGGCGTCCGGGCCCGGGCGACGGCCGCCCTCGCCGCCCAACTGACCAAGGCCGGGCTGCCGGAGGACGCGGTCGCCCTGTACGCCCAGCTCGGGTCCGAGTTCGCCGACACCCCGGTGGCCGGGGGCAAGACCGGGGCCGACCTCCTGACCGACGTGCTGACCGACCGGCGGCTCTTGCCGTACCTGGAGCCGGCCCGGTTCCCGCTCCCGGCCCGGGTCCGGGTCGAGGACCGGGGCGGGCAGAACCAGCAGGCCCACCTGGCCGCGTTCGACGTGGAGCCGGAGGGGGAGCTGTTCCCGGCCTACCGCCGGCTCCGGTTCACCGTCGACACCGCCTCGTCCGGGAACGGGACCTGGACGCTGCGGGCGGTCGACCGGGCGACCGGGACCAAGCGGGCCGAGTTCCCCGACCTGCACCAGCCGCAGGTGTACAACGGGTCGTTCAGCAACACCCGGTTCGTCCAGGCCGGCGGGCACCTCCTGCTGGTCCACCTCGGCCCGTGGGTGTACTGCCTGGACCTGGCCGAGAAGAAGGAGCGGTGGCGGAAGAACCTGCTCGGGGACGGGCCGGTCGCCCCCGGCCAGCCGCAGCCGGCCGACATCCGGGGGGACGGGGACGAGGCGGTCGTCCGGTACACCGACGGGGCCGGCCAG
The DNA here is from genome assembly GCA_019747655.1 of Gemmataceae bacterium. Classification (GTDB taxonomy): domain Bacteria; phylum Planctomycetota; class Planctomycetia; order Gemmatales; family Gemmataceae; genus Urbifossiella. Next base: position 716 of record JAIEQO010000687.1, read on the forward strand.
ACGGTCCCGATCGCCATCGGCCGGTCGGCCGTCATCCAGCCCGGGTACGTCGCCCTCCTGACCCGGGACGGGCTGGAGGTGTACGAGCCGGGGTCGAAGGAGCGGAAGCTCTGGACCCGGCGGAACCTGCCGGACCGGTGCCGGCTGTACGGGGACGCCCGGACGCTGGTGCTGGTCGAGATGGCGATGGACGCCAAGCCGGCGTCGGCCAAGCTCCTGCGGGCGGTGGACGGGATGCCGGTCGACGGGGCCCCGGACGCCGGCGACCTCCTGCGGGCGGCCAAGGCGTACCGCCTGTACGGGGCCCAGGCCCTGTTGTCCGAGGCCGGCAAGGACGGCGAGCGGGTGCTGCGGCTGGTCGACCTGGCGACCGGGAAGGACGTGTGGCGGCGGGAGTTCGCGGCCGGCGCGGTCCCGGTCCGGTCGGCCGACCCGGCCTGGGCCGGGTTCCTGTCCCCGGCCGGGGAGCTGGAGGTGGTCGACGTCAAGACCGGCAAGCCGGCGGCCAAGCTGGCGGTCGACCCGGCCAAGCTCGACACCCACCTTAAGGACGTCGCCGAGGTCAAGCTGTTCGCCGACCCGGACCGGTTCTTCGCCGTGCTGGACAAGTCGGCCGGGGCGGGGGGGGCCGGGCTGAACCGGACCAACCAGCCGTTCGCCCTCCGCACCCAGGCGGTGAACGGCCCGCTGTACTGCTTCGACCGGGCGACCGGCCGGCGGCTGTGGTTCGTCGACGACCTGTTCGACGGGCAGCGGCTGGTGCTGGAGCGCTTCGCCGACCTGCCGGTGGTGATGGCGTTCTCCGCGGGCCTCAACCGGGCCGGCGGGCAGACCGTGTACAAGGTGGTGGTGGTCGAGAAGGAGCGGGGGCTGGTCCGGTTCTACAAGGAGTTCCAGTTCGACAACAACCCGTTCCAGACCCTGACCGTCGACGCCCGGGCCGGGACGGTCGACCTGAACAAGCACGACCGGAAGATCCGGGTGACGGCCGACGACGCCAAGCCGGGGCAGTAGCCGGCGTTGGGCGGGCCGCGAACACGCCCTCGCCCCGGTCGCGGGGAGAGGGCAGCCGGCCGCAGGCCGGCGGGTGAGAGGTGTTGTGCGCCGCCCCTCACCCCGCCCCGCTGCCGCGGGACGACCCTCTCCCCCAAGGGGCGAGGGTGAGAGCTTGGCCGACTCGCGGCGGCCGCCGCTGTTAGGCCGGCGACCGCCGGTCGTCTTCCCGTGTCCCCCAGTACCGGAGGCCCTGCCCGATGGACCGCCGCCAGTTCCTCGCGGGTGCCGCGGCCGGCGCCGCCCTGGCCGCCGGCAGGACCGCCCCGGCCCAGGACCGCAAGCGGGCCGACGTCGACGCGGCCGTCGAGCGGGGGCTCGACTTCCTGAAGAAGAACCAGGCCCAGGACGGGCACTGGGAGGCCCCCGGCGGGATGTACCCGACGAGCGTGACCGGGGTGTGCGGGATGGCCTTCCTGATGGAGGGGAGCACCCTCCGGGAGGGGAAGTACAGCGACCAGGTGTCGAAGGCCGTCGGGTGGTACCTGAACGCCCGCCGGGCCAACAACAAGGACGGGTTCCTGGGCGACCGGGCGAACCCGGCCGAGCTGAACCATTACATGCACGGCCAGGGGTTCTCGACCACCTTCCTGGCCAGCGTGTACGGCGAGGACGAGGACCAGGAGCAGCGGAAGAAGCTGGAGGGGCTGGTCACCCGGGCGGTCGACTTCATCTGCAAGGCGCAGACGAGTAAGCGGCACCGCCGGCCGGAGGGCAAGGAGGTCGAGATCGGCGGGTGGGGGTACGTCAGCGCGGCCGAGACCGGCGGCGGGGGGTTCGACGAGGGGTCGTGTACGGTCCCCCAGATCCAGGCCCTGCGGGCCGCCCGGAACGCCGGCATCAAGGTCCCGAACGAGACGATCAAGAAGTCCGACCTGTACCTGGACGCCTGCACGACGCCGGACGGCGGGATCGTGTACAACTACACGGGCCAGGCCGGGGCCGGGCAGGGGCGGCCGGCGCTGACCGCCGCCGCCCTGGCCTGCGGGCTCGGGACCGGGCAGTTCACCACCGCGATGCGGGTCATGAGCGGCCCGAACCCGCCGAAGGGGGTGGACCGGCCGAGCATCGTCCGGTGGTTCGAGTACTGCAAGAAGAACATCCCGGTGGCCAAGGGGCGGGTGGCCCACGAG
>JAIEQO010000614.1 GCA_019747655.1 Gemmataceae bacterium
CCGAAAGCTCGCCGATCCACCGCGGGGTGTTCATCGCCCGCGGGCTGCTGGGGCGGAGCCTGCGGCCGCCGCCGGACGCCTTCACCCCGCTGCCGGCCGACCTGCACCCGAGCCTGACCACCCGCGAGCGGGTGGCCCTGCAGACGAAGCCGGCGGCGTGCATCACCTGCCACGGCAACATGAACCCGCTCGGGTTCGCTTTAGAAACCCTAACGAAACCTTGCCGGGCGTGCTAGCGGGTCCGACCTTGGCGGTAACTCTTGCCGAGGAACCGCCGTGGCCAAGCTGCTCCCGGACGGGCTGTGGGCGATCATCGAGCCGCTGCTGCCACCGCACCAGCCGTCCCCGAAGGGGGGCCGCCCGCCGATCGCCCACCGGCAGGCCCTGACCGGCATCCTGTTCGTCCTCAAGACCGGGCTGCCGTGGGAGGACCTGCCGGCCGAGATGGGGTGCGGGTCCGGGATGTCGTGCTGGCGGCGGCTGGCCGCCTGGCAGGCCGACGGCACCTGGGACAAGGTCCACGCCGCCCTGCTCGAACGGCTCCAAGACGCCGGCAGGCTGGACTGGTCGAAGTGCGCCGTCGATTCGTCCAGCGTGCGGGCCGTTTTTGGGGGGTCGATACCGGGCCGAACCCGACCGACCGGGGCAAGAATGGCACCAAGCACCACCTGATGGTGGACCGCACCGGCATCCCCCTGGGGTGCCGTGTGAGCGCCGCCAACCGCCCGGACATCTGCCTCCTGCTGGCCACCGTGGTGGCCTGCCCGCTCGCCCGGTACGGGGACCCGGGGCGGCAGCCGGTCCAGTTGCTCGGGGACCGGGGGTACGACTCCGAAGCCCATGAGGACTTCCTGCGGTGGATGGGGATCGAGCCGGTGTTCGCCCAGCGGGGCGAGCCGCACGGGAGTGGGCTGGGCAAAGACCGGTACGTAGTCGAGCGGACCATCGCCGCCGTCCACCAGAATCGGCGGCTGAAGGTGCGGTACGAGCGGCGGGCGGACATCCATCAGGCGTTCCTCACCCTGGCCTGCGTCAAGATCTGCTGGTACCGGTTGAGCAAGTAGGTTTCGTTAGGGTCACTAAGTCTGACAAGTCGCCCAAGCTATCGGGAAGGAGGTCGGAAAGGGTTTTAGAGGCTGTACGGGAAACAATCACGCCGCAACCCTGGGAATTGCGGCGTTTGATGCGGGGCAAGAATCGTCGGGTAACGAGGGCTTCGTGAGCCGCCGGAGCATGAGTCTCACATGAGATATGTAGCATTGCGCCTCGCTCGACGCATATGCGCGCTCATAATCTCGGGCGTGTCGGCGGTGCTGGACGAGCCATCCGAGGGTCCGCTCGACCACCCACCGCTTGCGGATCGGGACGAATCCGACGGCCCCATCGGGGCGGCTCACGACCTGGATCTCATACCACTTGGTCGCCGATATGTGATCGTATAGCATCTGGCGATGGTATGCCCCATCGACGTAGATCACGGCGAGTCGCGGTTGGTCGAACCGGGACACCTGGCGGAGCAGGCCGACCGCCCCGGCGGCGTCGGAGGCGCTGGCCGCGGTGACGAACACGGCGATCAGCAGACCGAGGGTATCGACCAGCACGTGACGCTTGCGGCCCGTGGTTTTCTTGCCCCCGTCGTACCCCCGACGCCCGCCCGTCGCGGCCGCCTTGACGGTCTGACTGTCCAGCGCTCCGGCCGACGGGTGCGGGTCGCGCCCGGCCCGCTCGCGGACGGCCGCGCGGAGGGCGTCGTTGATCCGCCGCCAGGTGCCGTCCTTCGCCCACCTGGTGTAGTGATAGGATACGGAGGTCGGGGGCGGAAAGTCATGAGGCAGGTCCGCCCACTTGCACCCATTGGTGTTGATATAGAAGACCGCGTCGATGATATCTTTGATGGGAATCGTTTGGCGGCGGCCGCGGCCCGTGTGAGGCGGGAACATCGGCTCCAATATTGCCCACTGCTCCGGTGTTAGATCGCTACTATATGATTTACGCGGCGAATTCGTGACCGGCATGAACTCCTCCAAAGTGAATCCGAGCAACCATCTTATGGAATCCCGATTTCCCGTATAGCCTCTCAGCGTTCGTGTTCAGCGCCTAGGCCGTGTTGACGAATCGGGTGCGCCCTCCGACCCTTAACCGGGTCAGGAGGGGCCGACCGATGCCGTCTTCGATCAGCGACGCACTCTGGGCCGAACTCGGGCCGCGGGTGGCCCGGGCCAAGCGGTCGAAGGCGGGTGCCCCGCCGGCGGTGTCCGACCGGCGGTTCCTGGAGGCCCTGGTGTACCTGGCCGACAGCGGGTGCAAGTGGCGGCAACTGCCGGACCGGTTCGGGGCGTGGGACGCGGTGTACAATCGGTTCCGCCGGTGGCTGGCGGCCGGGGTGTTCGAGCGGCTGTTCGCCGACCTCCCGCCCCAGATCGCCGCGGGCGTCGATGGGGCCCGGCGGGTGTTCATCGACTCGACCGTCGTCCGGGCCCACCCGAGTGCGGCCGGGGCGAAAAAAACGCCGACGGGTCGGGCGGCCAGGCGGACCAGGCCCTCGGCCGCAGCCGGGGCGGGTTCGGGACCAAGGTCCACCTCGCGGCCGCCGACGACCGGACGGCCGTCGGGGTCGTCCTGACCCCGGGCCAGGCCGGGGACGCACCGGCGTTCGACCCGCTCTGGGAGCAGGCCCGGCCGCGGGTCGGGGTGGTGGACGAGGTGGTGGCCGACACCGCCTACGACAGCGACGCGATCCGGAACCGGCTGCTGGACGAGGGGGTGATGCCGCAGATCCCGAGCAACCCCCGCCGTACCGACCCGTGGCCCCTGTACGAGCCGTCGTACCGCGAGCGGAACGCGGTCGAGCGGCTGGTCGGGCGGCTCAAGCAGTACCGGCGGGTGGCCACCCGGTACGACAA
>JAIEQO010000756.1 GCA_019747655.1 Gemmataceae bacterium
TGCTGGCGGCCGCGGCCGGCTTCGCCTATTGGCGGTACGGGTCGGTCCAGGCGGGGGTGGCTGCCGCCGGCGGTCGGTCGATCGCCGTTACCACCCCGGTCGTGGACGTCGGCGAGGTGCCGGTCGGCGGGCTGGCGGCCGGGGCGGTCGAGGTGGTCAACCTGACCGGGTCCGAAGAGCAGGTCGCGTACATCTCGATGCGGTGCCGGTGTGCCGAGTTCGAGGACTTGCCGGCCGCCCTGCCGCCGGGGCGGCCGGTGCGGATCGGGTTCCGGCTGCGGGCGCCGGCCGAGGCCGGGGCGTTCCGCCGGCCGGCGGTGGTGCAGTCGTCGGCCGGGGAGGCCCGGTTCGAGCTGGTCGGGGTGGCGGTGGCGTCGCGGTGACGCCCCGCCGGTCGGCTTCAACGGGAGGAGCGGCCATGAAACGGTTCGGGGGTCCGAACGGGGCGGCGGTTCTGGGCGGGTTCGCCCTGGCGCTGGCGATCGTGGCCACGGTGATCAGCGAGGCCAGGCCGAGACGGTCTGCGACCGGTGCAAGCGGATCGCCGCGAACCGGGCGGCCGCCGACCCGGCCCTCTGCAAAAACGTCCCGGCCCAGCAGAAGCAGCAGTGCATCGCGAACTACGTCAAGGCGCAGTGCTTCGACACGATGATCTGCCCGGACGCCAACCAGGCCCCGGCGACGGTCGAGTGCAAGGGCTACCTGCCGAAGGACACCGAATGTTCCAACGAGGCGCTCGGGATCTGCAGCAACGAGACCTGGGAGGTCAAGTGCGTGGCCGACGGCACGAAGAAGTGCAAGGACGTCCAAGTTCCGCCGAAAGAGGGCGAGATCCTCCCCAGCGTCTGCTATGTGACGTGCGAGTGCAAGTAACAACCGACTAAACCTTCGGCCGTTGGTCGGGCGGCCGGACATGGCCGCCCTCAAGCACCGCGGGGCACATCATGAGGTACGGGGTGGCAGCGCTGATGGCGGCGATGGCGGCCGGACCTGCCGGGGCCCAGGTCACGCTGGGGGCGGGGAACCTCCAGGTGCCGGACTACTACGACAAGCTGACCGACATCGTAAACGCCCAGATCGCCGGCCACCGGGTGGTCGCCGAGTACAAGCTGTGGGAGCCGACCCGGCCCGACGACCCCAACCCGGTGACGGTCGGCCGGAAGGTGGCGATCCACGGCAGGGACCAGTGGGTACTCCGGGACTCCTTCCCGCCCCCCGGCGGGGACGGCAGGGACCGGTACGTCCGGGTTGTCACCCCCGACGCCTTCTACTTCATCGCCCTCAAGCCGGCCAGCGGCAAGTTCGTCGTCAACGAGCACGGCACCGAGTGGCAGAAGCCCGACGGGTATGCGCGGACCGTCGGCTACTTCCCGGCCGCCATCCAGCTCTATCAGCCGAAGGACGTGGCCGCGGTGTCGGAGGTGGCCGACGGCGAGTACGAGGGGCGGCGGACCAAGCGGATCACCCTGCGGACCCGCGGCGGGGTCACCCATATCACCCACGTCGACCGGAAGACGTACCAGCACCTGTACAGCGAGTCGGACCGGGTCTACAGCCCGAAAACCCGCGGGGACGCGCCTGGCAAGTCGGTCCGGCGGACCGAGTACCGGGAGGAGGGCGGGCGGCTGTGGCCGACCCGGCAGGAGTCCTACCAGGTGGGGGAGGACGGCGTCCGGCAGCCGGTGGCGGAGACGATCATTTTGGAGTACGCCCCATACGCCCCGTCGGCCGACGAGCTGGACCTGGAGGCGCAGTTCGGGGTCAAGCCGATCCCGCACGAGCCGCGGCCGGACTCGGCCAGGCCGAACCCGCTCCGGTCGGCCGGCGGGACCGGGGCCTGGCTGTACGCGGCGGCCGGGGTGCTGGCCGCCGCGGCGGTGGCGGTCGTGGTCGTCCGCCGCCGGCGCCGCCCAACGGTCGCGGCCTGAGTACCGGGCCTGCCGACCGGGCCGCCCCACCGCGAGGCACGCCATGAGGTACGTGTGGGCACTGCTAGCGGTGTCGGCCGCCGGGGCGGCCGGGGCCCAGGTCACGATGGCCACCTCCGGCCTTCAGGTGCCGGACTACTACGACAAGCTGGCCGAGGTCGTGAACGCCCAGATCGCCGGCCACCGGGTGGTCTCCGAGCACAAGGACTGGGACGTCCTCCGGCCGGGGGACCCCGACCCGGTGGTTGTCTCCCGGCGGGTGGCGGTCCACGGCAAGGACCGGTGGGTGTCCCGCGAATCTGCCCTCCCGCCGCCGGCCGGGGACGGCAAGGACCGGTTCGTCCACGTCCTCTCGCCCGACGACTTCTACGTCATGCGGTTCAAGCCGCCCGGCGATAAGTACACCGTGCTCGGGCACGGCACCGAGTGGGAGAAGCCGGACAACTACGCGAACACCGTCCGGCTGTTCTCGGCCAGCGTACAGTTGTACCAGCCGCAGAACGTGTCCGCCCTGCTGGAAGTGGCCGACGACCGGTACGAGGGCCGGAAGTCCCGGCGGATCACCCTCCGGACCCGGGACGGCGTCACCCGGACCGTCCACGTCGACCGGAAGACGTACCAGCACCTGTACAGCGAGGCCGACCGGGTCATGGACTACAAGGCCCGCGGGCTGGTCCCCGGGACGGCGGCCCGGCGGACCGAGTACCGGGAGGACGGCGGGCGGCTGTGGCCGACCCGGGAGGAGATCTACCATGTCCGGGCGGACGGGACCCGGCAGCCGGTGGCCGAGGAAACCATCCTGGAGTACCACCCGTACACCCCGGCGGCCGACGAGCTGGACCTGGAGGCGCAGTTCGGGGTCAAGCCGATCCCGCACGACCCGCGGCCGGACTCGGCCAAGCCCAACCCGCTCCGGTCGGCCGGCGGGTCCGGGGCCTGGCTGTACGCGGCCGCCGGCGTCCTGTCCGCCGCGGCGGTGGC
>JAIEQO010000815.1 GCA_019747655.1 Gemmataceae bacterium
CGGTCGGGGCGGCCGACGGCCGGGTGCGGGACGCCGCCGGCTGGGAGGGGCACCAGGCCAAGGCCCTGGACCTCGCCGCCGCCCTGGCGACCGAGAAGCCCGACGACCGGGGGCGGAGGCAGAAGCTGGCCCAGGCCCACGAGTGGCTGGCCGACGTCCGGCTGCGGACCGGCCGGCCGGCCGAGGCGGCCAAGGGGTACGCGGCCGCGGCCGCCGTGTACCGGGAACTGGCCGCCGCCGACCCGACGAACCCGGACGCCCTCCGGGACCTCGGCCGGGTGACGTACAGCCAGGGGCTGGCCGCCCTCCGGGCCGGGGACCGGGCGGCCGCCGGCAAGTTCTTCGCGGAGTCGCTGGCCCCCCGGCGGAACCGCCCCGGGCTGGCCGCCGACCTGACCGCCCAGCGGGACCTGATGATGTCGCTGGCCCGGACCGGGGGCCACGGGGAGGCGGTCGAGATGGCCGAGGCGGTCCGGGCCAAGCTGCCCAAGGACCCCGGGGCCCTGGTCGACATCGCGTGCTGCTATGCGGTCAGCTCGGCCGCCGTGCCGGCCGGGGCGGACCGGGATCGGTACGCCGCCAAGGCCCTCGAGGCGCTCGGGCAGGCGATCGACGCCGGGTACGGGGACAAGGTGAACCTGGAGACCGAGCCGGACCTGGACGGCGTCCGGGTCCGGCCCGAGTTCAAGGCGTTGGTCGACCGGGTGCCGGAGCCGTGACGGGATGCCGTCCGTACGAGCCGGGGTGCTGGCGAGCCGGGAGCGTGAGCGACCGGAGTTGATGACCTCCGGTCGCTCACGCTCCCGGCTCGCCAGCACCCCGGCTCGCCCGAAACAGGGGGCTCACGCCCCCCGCTCGCCCGGCCGTCACATCGGCCGGAGCAGGTCGTACTTGAGCATCCAGGCGAGGGTGGCCCGGGCCCGCTGGCGGCCGCCGCCCGCGGCGGCCAGCACGTCCTCCAGCTCGGCGAGCGACCGCCCGTCCGCGGCGGCGAGCATCCGGCGCAGCAGGGCGCGGTCGGTGTGCCGGGCCCACTCGGCGTGTGTGACCAGCGGGAGCGTGAGCAGCAGTTCCAGGCGGGCCGCCGCGTCCGGCGCCGCGGTCAGCCGGGCGTCGTCGCCCAGCCAGCGGGTCGGATACCCCTCGAACGCGACCTCGGGGCACGGGTAGAGGCCGGTCCGCGAGCCGTCCGCCGGCCGCTCCCGGTGCCGCTCGACCTCCCGCCGCGTCTGTTCCTGTTCGGCCCAGAGGCGTTCGTAGGCCCGGATGACCACGGCCCACGAGAACGTCTCCTCCGCCGCCCGCCGGGCCGCCGCCCCCATCCGCCGCCGCTCGGTCTCGTCGCCGACCAGTCGGGTCATGGCCCGTGCGGCGGCGGCCGCGTCGACCGCCACCGCCTGGCTGCACTCGGCCAGGAACAGCTCGTAGGAGTGCGATTCGAGGACGAGCCGGGTGGTGGCATCGGCCGTCGCGCCGGGGATCATCATGGTGGGGACGAGCAGCCCGGTCTCGCCGTCGGCCACCAGGTCCCGGTAGCCGTCCCAGTCGGTCGCCACCACCGGCAGGCCGGACGCCAGGGCCTCGACGACGACCAGCCCGAACGTCTCCTGGATGTTGTCCGACAGCGAGCTGAAGACGTCGGCCGCGTGCCAGACGGCGGCCCGGGTGTCCGGCCGGGTGCCGTCGACGAACGACACCCGGGCGGCCGGGGCGAGGGCGGCCGCCCCCCGGAACGCCTCGAACACGGCCTGGTTGTGGGCCCACCCGGCCAGGATGAGATGCACCTTCCGGCCGGTCTCGCGGGCCGCGGCGTCGGCGGCATAAAAGAGCGGGAACGGGTGGGCCTTGGTGTGGTGCGACAGCCGGCCGACGAACAGGACGGCGACCTCGTCGTCGGCCACCCCGAGCGCCGAGCGGGCGGCCGCCCGCTCGGCCGGCGACGGCGGCCGGTAGCGGTCGGTGTCCACCCCGAGCGGGATCACCTCCCGCCGCATACGCACCCGCGGGTCGCCGCCGACCCGCTCCCGCAGGTAGTCGGCATAAGCGTCGGCCGAGGCCCGGACCATTCGGAGGACGGACCGGGAGGTGCAGATGAGGGCGTCGTACTCCTCGAACGGGCCGACCACGAGCTCGCCGAGCCACTCGGCCGCCTCCCGGGAGCAGAGGGTGTGGGTGACGCCGGACAGGGCGTAGCCGTCGCCGCCGCGGTGCCGTCGGGCCCAGGCGTACCGCAGGTCCGGCGGGCAGGGGGTGAACACCACCCGGGCCGGCGGGTCCGGGTGGAAGGCGTCCGGGAACGCCTCGTCGGGGACCAGCCGGAGGCCCCGCGTGCGGGGGTCGGCGGCCGTCCGGCGGGCGAAGTACCGGCCCAGGGTGTCGGCGCTGACTTGGTTCCGTACCAGGGCGACGAGCTGCTCCCAGGTGCCGTGGGCGAACAGGGCGCCCAAGAACTCCTGCCCGGCCACCTGCCGGCCGAGGAGCCCGGCACGGGTGGCGTCGCCGCCGAGCGGGCGGCCGGCGACCTCGACGTACCCGTCGTCGTCGTACAGCAGGCCGAGCGCGGTCACGCCAGCCCTCCCTCGCGCCGCGCCCGCCGCGGCCCCGGTGGGACGTCCCCCGGCCGGTCGACGGCGACCGCGGCGGCCGAAACCGCCATCGCCAGGAGTACGACCCCGCCCCACTCGGTCCAGTCCGCCCCGTCGTCCGGCAGGGTCAGAGCGGGAACGGCGACTTCGGCCGTGGGCGTCGGTTCGAGCGGCACGCCGGTGAGGGGCACCAGGGCCGCGATCCCGGCCGCCGGCGGGATGAACTCCTGCCGGCTCCCGGCGGAGGACGGACCCGCCGGCGGCGCGGCGGCCCGGGTCGTCGCCGCCGTGGTGATGTCTTCGGCACGACGCCCGCCGACCGGACCCGCG
>JAIEQO010000790.1 GCA_019747655.1 Gemmataceae bacterium
CGCGGGGCTTGGCCACGTTGACGGTCAGCGGCCGGCCGTTCATCGGCTGGTTGTTCAGCGCCTCGATGGCCGCGTTCGCCTCGGCCTCGTTGACCATCTCGACGAACCCGAACCCGCGGGACCGGCCGGTCTCCCGGTCGGTCACGATCTGGGCGCGGGCGACCGCGCCGTACTGCTGGAACATCGCGTACAGGTCGTCCGTCGTCGTGGACCAGGGCAGATTGCCGACGTAGATGTTCGTTGCCATGCGAGGACCAGTCCAGCCACCGTTCCCGTGTGCCGCCGGGGCCCAGGGCCCCCCCCGGCCGATCGGGGGGGTCCATCACCCGTGGGCCAGAAGGCACCCGCCCGGTCCCACGCGAACGTAGGTCGGGTGGTTGTACTATAATCGGTCGGAACCGGCCCGCAAGGGTTTTCCGCCGGGAACCGGCGAAATCCGGGCGGGGACACCGTCAGGTGTTCGTGAGAGGGAAACGTGGAGAGGTCGGGGGAAGTGCGCCACAGGCCGGAGGCCTGCGCCACCAGTCATCTTGGTGGCGCAGGCCTCCGGCCTGTGCGGGCTCGGTCAGTCCACCACGGCCAGCACGTCGTCCTCGGTCATCACCAGGTACTCCTTGCCGTCGAGCGTGACCTCGTTGCCGGCGTAGGAGGTGAACAGCACCCGGTCCCCGACCTTCACCTGGAAGGCGGCCCGCTTGCCGTCGTCGAGCAGCTTCCCCTCGCCGACGGAGATGACCTTCCCCTGCTTCGGCTTCTCCTTGGCGGTGTCCGGGAGGATGATCCCCCCGGCCGACTTCTCGTCGGCCTCCAGCCGCTCGACCACCAGCTTGTCGTTCAGCGGGACGATCTTCATCGGTCACTCTCCGTTGGGTCGGCTTCCGTCGGTCGGCCGGGGCGGGGCCCCGGGGTGGTTCGGGTCGGGCGGCAGCGGCGGGGTGCCGTACTCCAGGGCCAGGGCCCCGCTCAGGGTGTGCAGGACGATGTTCGTGTTCACCGGCTTCGGGATGACGCTGTACACCCGGGCCTGGAACGCCTGCCGCATCAGCTCGGTGGTGGCGTCGGCGGTCATCAGCACCGCCGGCAACAGCCGCGGCAGCGTCTGCCGCAGGACCGTCAGCGCCTCCAGCCCGGTCAGCCGGGGCATGTGCATGTCGAAGAGGACCAGGTGGATCAGCTCCACCCGGACGATCTCGACCGCCTCCCCGCCGTCGGCCGCCAGGACCGGGCGGAACCCGCGGCCGGCCAGCACCTCGGCCAACGCCTCCCGCGTCCCCCGGTCGTCGTCGGCGACGAGGACCGTGAACCGGGGGTCGGGCTCGGCGGTGGGGGCCCCGGCGGGGCGGGCTTCGCTGACCATGCCGCTCACCCTCCCGGGATCGACGGTCGGCGTGCCCGGCCCGGCTCGTCTCCCCCGGGGAAGGATACTTCGCCTTCCCGAAAGCAACGGGGATGCCGAACCGGCCGGACCAACCGAAGGCGGGACGTAACAGGCGGATTGTGCAACGGATAAGACCCGCCCCGCAACCCCATTCTACCTCAGACGGGGGGTGAACGGGGTTGTGCAAACTGCCATCCGGGAGGGGCGGTCTGCCGGTGTGGCAGGGTGTCGGTTGCGGCCGGGGCGGACCCTGTTACAGTAGATAGGGGCGGACGGCGTCGGTCCCGTCGTCCACCGGGCCGCTGCGAGGGTGTGGACGTGGCGGAACTCGCACCCACTCCGGAAGTTGTCGAGCAGTTGACGGAGTCGTTCCGCCGGAACGGGTACGTCCGCTGGCCGAACCAGGACCGGCGGGCGGCGACCCCACGGGCGTACAAGAAGGGTTACGAAGTCCGCCTGGTCGCCGACTCGGTGGCCGAGCTGAGAACCCTCCGCCGGCTCCTGCGGGCGGCCGGGTTCGAGCCGGGGCGGCCGTTCAGCAAGGCCAACCAGTGGCGGCAGCCCCTGTACGGTCGCCAGCCCGTCACCCGGTTCCTGGGCCTGGTCGGGTGGGCCGAGGAGACCTGATCGCACGCCCGGCCACCCCCGCCGGACCCCCCCGTTACCGCATCTTCCCGAGCCGGGCCGGGTCGAAGTCGGCGTCGGTCAGCCCGGCCGGCAGCTTCAACTGCGTGAAGCAGTAGTACTCGACCTCCTTCGGCCCGGCCGAGGTGGTCTCGAACAGGATCATCAGGACCGGCAGCCCGTACCCGGGGGAGTCCGGCTTGGCGTCGAAGAACCACTGCCGGACCCCACCGCGGTCGAGGGCCGGGTCCTCGCCGGACTTGATCGTCTGCTCGACGGCTTCGAGCGGGTGGTCGGGGTACTCCGGCCGGCGGGCCGGGCCGGCGTACTTGAGGGCGTCGGCCGGGGCCTTCCCGGCTTCCATCCGGGCGACCAGGGCGGCGAACTTGGCGACCGGGGTGCCGAACCCGACCTCCCGGATGCTGTGCCGGCTCATGCTCCGGACCCGGGGGCTGTCCGGGTTCTGGGGCGGGGCCTTCGTCCCGGGCTTGAGCAGGGCGGTGTCGCCCTCGCCGATGATGCACTGAATCTTGTCGTTCGTCTCCTTCGGGCTCCAGAGGATTTCCCGCCCCTTGCCCTTCGTCCCGACGTTCTTCATGTAGACGGCCACCGGCTCCTTGCGGTAGCGGAACACGACCTCCTCGGTGCCGCCCTCCCGGGCGGCCGCGCCGGTCACCTCGCGGCGGGTCAGCTTGGCCTCGTAGGCGTCGGCGACGGCCCACTTCTCGGCCGCCGCCCGGGCGAGCTTCTTCAGCCCCGCGAGGTTGGCCGCGGTCGGGCTGGCGGTCGCTGTGGCGTCCGGCTTGGGCGAGCCGGTGGTGTTACCCCCCGGAGTCTTGGGCGGTGCCGTCGCGGCGGCCGGGGTGACGGCTCCCGGCGGCTCCGCCACGGCCGCCGCGGGGGCAGGAGAGCCGGC
>JAIEQO010000233.1 GCA_019747655.1 Gemmataceae bacterium
AGCCCGACCAGGGCCGAGTTGGCCATCTGGATCAGCTTGGCCGCCATCCCCAGGTCCCGGCCGATCAGCTCGCCGACCACGTCGATCGCGTAGTCCGGCCGGGCCAGCTCCTGGACGATCTGGGTGTACAGGGCCGGCAGGGTGGGCACGCTGCCCATCCGGCCGACCACCGCCGCCAGGCTCGGGCTGGCCAGCAGGTCCTGGAGGGTGCAGGCCCGGCGGATCGCGGTCCGGAGTTCTTCCGGGCTGCACGGCTTGGTCAGGACCCGGTGGGCCAGGGAGACGAGCTTGAGCAGCCGGACCCGGTCGCCCTCGGCGGCCAGGACGATCCGGACGGCCCGCGGGTGCCGCCGGCGGACCTCCCCGAGCAGGTCGTCGGCCGGCTGGCTGCGGAGCTGGGCGTCGGCCACCAGCACGTCGAACGGCAGCTCGTCCATCCGGGCCAGGGCGTCGGCCGCCCCCCGGGCGAACAGCATCTCCCACTCCAGGTGGAGCGGCAGGAGCGTTCGCTTCAGGGCCTCCAGGAGGAGCACCTCGTCGGCCACGAACAGGACCCGCCGGGTCATCCGTGGCCCCCTTCGGGACTGCAGAGTCCGGACACCGGGCCGGTGTCTTCACTCCGCGTTCCGCGTTCCGCGTTCCGCGCTCCCCCCGACAGGGCGTCGTCGGCCGCCCGGGCCAGGTCGGCCGGGGTGAACGGCTTGTGCAGGAACCCGGCCCCGGGCGGGTCGGCCAGGACCGCCTCGTCCGGGACGTACCCGGACATGTACACCACCCGCACCCCGGGCCGGTCGGCGGCCGCCCGGGTCGCCACCTCCCGCCCCCCGACCCCGGGCATGGTCAGGTCGGTGACGACCAGGTCGAACGCCTTCCCGGACTCCAGGGCGGCCAGCCCGGCCGTCCCGTCGGCCGCCTCCGTCACCACGTACCCCCGGGTCTCCAGCGTCAGCCGGGCCAGGGTCCGGATGCCGTCCTCGTCCTCGACCAACAGGACCGACCGGCCGGCCGGCGGCGGGGTCCGGGTCACCCGGGCGGTCGGGACGACGCCGGACGCGGCCACCGGCCGGTCGGACAGCGGCAGGTCGATGTGGAAGGTCGTCCCCACCCCCGGGGCCGACTCCACCCCGATCGCCCCGCCGGCCTGCTTGACGATCCCGTGGACGACCGACAGCCCGAGCCCGGTCCCCCGGTCCGGCCCCTTGGTGGTGAAGAACGGGTCGAAGATGCGGGCCTTCACCTCGTCCGGCATCCCGGTCCCGGTGTCGGCCACCGACAGCCGGGCCGACCCGCCGACCCGTTCGGTCGAAAGTCGCAGCCGGCCGCCGGCCGGCATGGCGTCCCGGGCGTTCACCGCCAGGTTCATCACCACCTGCTCGAGCTGGGCCCGGTCGGCCAGGACCGGGACCGGGTGGGGGGCGGCCTCGACCTCGACCTCGACCGCCGCCCCGAGCAGCCGGCGGATGATCCCGGCCAGGTCCCCGACCACCCGGTTCAGGTCGACCACCTTCGGGTTGGCGGCGTGCGGGCGGCTGAAGGTGAGGAGCTGGCGGACCAGCCCGGCCGCCCGGTCGGCGGCCTGCCGAATCTCGTCCACCATCCGGGCGCCTTCCCAGGGGATCTCGCCCCGCAGCAGTTCGGCGTTCCCGCGGATGACGGTCAGGAGGTTGTTGAAGTCGTGGGCGATCCCGCCGGCCAGCCGCCCGACCGCCTCCATCTTGGCCGACTGCCGGAGCTGTTCTTCGAGCTGCTTTCGGTCGGTGATGTCCAGGTACACCCCGAGCACCCCGGCCGCCCCGTCGGACCCCCTCAGTGGCACCCGGCTGGTCAGCAGGGTGGCCGGCTCGCCGCCGGGCCGGGTCCGGACCTCCTCCCGGTTCAGGACCGGCCGGCCGGTGTCGATCACCTGCCGGTCGGCCGCCCGGCCGGCCTCGGCCTCGGCCGGGTCGGCGGCCAGGTCGTAGTCGGTCCGGCCAACCACCTCCCCGGGGACGGCCAGCCCGAAGTCCCGGGCGACCTGGTCGTTGCACCCGAGGTAGATCGACGCCCGGTCCTTCCAGAAGACCCCGCCCGGGATGTGGGCGATGACCGTCCGCAGCAGCTCGTCCCGCTCCCGCAGGGCGGCCGCGGCCTTGCGGCGGGCGGCCCCGTCGGCGGCCAGGATCAGCCGGGCCGGGCGGCCCCCGAACCGGACCCGGAGGGTGACGGCGTCCCCGTCCAGGACGACCCCGGCCTTGGTCCGGTGCCGCCACGGGATCGGGCGGCCGTCGGACCGGCTGCCGCCGGCCGGCCCGGCCAGGGCCGCGACCACGTCGGCCGGGCACACGTCCGTCACCCCGAGCCGGAGGAACTCGTCCCGGTCGTACCCGAACTTGGCGGTGGCGGCGTCGTTGACGGCCAGGAACCGGAGGGTGTCGGCGTCGATCACCCACATCGGGTGGGGGTTCCGCTCGAACAGGGCCCGGTACGGGTCCTCGGGCGGGCCCGGGATCGGGGTGACGGGCGGGCGGGGGCGGTCCCCGCTCAGCGGCGGCCCGGGTTGTTCGTCGCAGGTGACCATCGGGAGTTCCCGCCGCCGGGGGGTTCGCCGCCAAGTCTAGCTCACGGGCGGGCTGGGCAGGGCCGATCGGGAACCCGGGGCGTTGCCCCGGGCTACGTTGTGGCAGCCCTTCAGGCTGCTCGGTCTTCGACCCTGAAGGGGTCGCACAGCATAGCCCGGGGTGAAACCCCGGGTCCGCTAGTCCGGCACCCGCCCGGCCAGGCAGTCGGCTGCGGCCCGGTGCCGGCCGGCCAGCTCGTACCCCCGGGCCATTACCGGCAGCACGTCGGCCGGGTCCGCCCCCGGCCGGGCCAGCAGCCGCCGGCAGCGGGCCACGCACCCGGCCCCGTCGCCCTCCCGGGCGGCCAGTTCCGCCAGCCGCAGCTCGG
>JAIEQO010000265.1 GCA_019747655.1 Gemmataceae bacterium
GGCTGTGTGGGGGCGTTTGGGGGGGCGTGGGGGCGGGCCGCGAGCCCCGGGTCGGGCCGCCGGGGGCCGGCCCTCCCCCCTCCCCTACAACACGCCCATGCTCGACTTCGCCACCACCGCGTTCGTGTCGGTCCTGTTCCTGGTCGACCCGCCCGGGACGGTCCCGGCGTTCATCGCCCTGACCGCCCGGTTCTCGCCCGACAAGCGGCGGCAGACGGCCCTGGTCGCCAGCCTCGCCGCCACCCTCATCCTGATGGGGTTCGCGGCCGTCGGGAACCTGATCTTCCGGACCCTCGGGCTGACCCTCCCGGCCTTCCAGATCGCCGGCGGGGTGGTCCTGTTCGTGGTCGCCCTGGACATGATCCGGGCCCAGCGGAGCACCCAGGAAGACCCGGACGAGATGGCCGAGGGGGCGGCCGCCGGGGACGTGGCCATCGCCCCCCTGGCCATCCCGATGCTCGCCGGGCCGGCCGCCCTGTCGACCGTCACCGTCCTCATGGCCCAGGCGGCGGACGCGGCGGCCGTCGCGGTCGTGTTCCTGGCCATCGCCCTGACCGGGGCGATCTGCTACGTCACCCTACGCCTCGCCGAGCCGATCCAGAAGCGGCTGGGCAAGACCGGGGTCCACGTCCTCGACCGGGTCCTCGGGTTGGTCCTGGCCGGGATCGCGGTGCAGTTCATCCTCAACGGGCTGAAGGCCGCCGACCTGATCCCACCCGTCCCGAAGGGCTAACCGCCCGCCGGTCCGGCAAGTGGCCGGCTCGTAGGGCCGGCTGTGCCGGCCTCTTCTCGGGTGGCCGGCACAGCCGGCCCTACGACGGTTGGAACGCGGTCAGGTCCGCTCCCGGGTAGCGGGCCGCCACCGCCGCCCACGTCGTCGCCGTCCAGTACGGATGACCCGGCGGCGGGAACCCGAACAGCAGGAGTTGCCGGGCCGTCGCCCTCCGAGCGAACGCATACCACCCCGGCTCGTGCGACCGGTCGGCCCAGGCGATCCGACCCGCCCACTCGGCCCCGGCCGGCCGGTAGCTGGCGTGCAGCGTGTACCGCACCCCGCCCGGGGCCGTCAGCCCCGTCCCCCGGTGGAACGTCCCGACCTCGTAGGCCACCACCGTCCCGGCCGGGCCGGCCGCCGACGCCTCGGCCGCGTACCACTCGGGTCGCTCGTCCCGCGACAGCCAGTTCGGAAAGGCCGGGGTCCCGCGGGTGAGCGTCTTCGAGACGAAGTGCGGCGGCCCCAGCTCCTCCGGCACGTCGCACAGGTACAGGAACAGCTCGACCTGCCGGAACGCCGGGTCGTCGGCCGGGGCCAGCAGGGTGTGGTTCAGGTAGTCCCGGTGGAGCGGCTGGTCGTAGTCCGCGGCCCCGGTGTACTTGGCCCAGGCCTCGGCCGAGTACAGCCGCACGTCCGCCGTTCCGAGCAGGGCCTCGGCCAGGGCGACCAGACGCGGGTGGACGGCCAGCAGCCCGAGTTCCGGACCGGGGAACGGGAACGGGGTGATGCCGGCGAACTCGTCGCCGCGGAGCTTGGCCGCCCGTGGGTCGTCGGGGCGGGTGTGGAACTCGTCGGCCGGCGGGTACAGATCGGCCAGTTCCCGGCGGGCCGGCTCCAACTCCGCGGCCGGCACCCACCCGGCCAGGACGACGAACCCGTGCTCGGCCCACCGGGCGACGGCATCCGCGAGGTCGGTCACGAGGGTGCTCCGGCGGTGCGGGAAGCGGAACGGGGCGCGAGCCCCGCAGCCCCCGCCCGCGTCAGGATACGGCGTAGAATGACCCCGTCCCCGCGGAGGAGGTTCGATGCAGACGCTCCACGCCACCGGCACGGCCGGCCCCGACGGCACCCTGTCGCTGCGGCTGCCGGTCGGCCGGCCGAACACCACCTTCGACGTGGTCGTGGTGGTCAGCCCGAAGCCGCCCGCCGACCCGGCCGACCCGTGGGCCGGGGCGAAGGCCATCTTCGCCGAACTGGCCGCCACCGGCCGGACGTTCGGCGACAGCGCGGTCGAGCAGCGGGAAGGGCGGGACGAGCGATGAACCCGCTGCTCGTGGTGGACGCGAGCGTCGCCGTCAAGTGGTACGTCCCGGAGGCCCTGGCCGCGGAGGCGGCCCGCGTTCGCACCGGACCGGCCCCGCTGCACGCCCCGGAGTTCCTCGACCCGGAGGTGGCGAACATCCTCTGGAAGAAGGTCCGGAAGGGCGACATCACCCGGGCCCAGGCCGACGCCGCCCTGGCCCACTTGGCGGCCGCCCCGATCCCACGAACACCGGACGCCGGCCTCGTCACCCCGGCGTTCGACCTTGCCGTCCAGACCGACCGGACGGTGTACGACTGCCTCTACCTCGCCCTCGCGGTCCAACTCAACGGCCGGATGGTCACGGCCGACGACCGGCTGGTCAACGCCCTCGCCGGGACCCCGTGGGCCGCCCACGTCCTCCGCCTGCAAGACGTGACCTGACCGGCCGCGGTCGGACCCGGACAGGGCCGGCCGCGCCGGCGGATGCTGCTCAGTGGGTCGTCCGAAGAAGTCCGCACCCAGATCGGGAAAGTTCGCACCAGCGACGGAGGGGCCGCCGTGCCGGGCGAGTTCGGTTACATCTCCTGGCTCCGGGGCCGGACCCCACCCGACCCGCGGGTGCTGGTCGGCCCCGGGGACGACGCGGCGGTCCTGGCCCGGCCAGGCGGGCCGGTCCTCGTCACCGTCGACCTGCTCATGGACGGGACCGACTTCGTGCTGGCTGAGTGCGGGCCGCGGGCGGCCGGCCGCAAGGCGATGGCCGTCAACCTGAGCGACATCGCGGCCATGGCCGGGGTGCCCACGGCCGCGGTGGTGAGCGTCGCCTTACCGGCGAGCGGGGGGGGGGGGCCCCCCGGTTGGGGGGAACCCCAAGGGGGGGTGGCCCCCCCCCCGCCCCGCCCAAACCAACC
>JAIEQO010000240.1 GCA_019747655.1 Gemmataceae bacterium
CGCCGGGCCGAGGCGAGGGCCGCGGCCGGCGTCCGGAAGGTGGCGGCGGCATACCCGCCCGGCCGCAGGTCGCCGCGCGGGTCCTCGACCCGCACCCGGACGCGGACCGACGGGCCGGGGACGACCTCCACCACCCGCCCGACGAACGACTCGCCCGGGGCAGCGTCGCAGGACACCGTCCCCTCTTGGCCGACCGCGAGCAGCCCGGCGTCCCGGTCCCACACGTCGCCGGCGAGGACGAGCCCCGGGGCCGCGGCCGACCCCTTCGGGTCGGCCTCCAGCCGGCCGGCGACGACCGCCTCGTACTCCAGCCGGCGGTACTCGACCGGGGCCGTCCGCAGCCCGGCGAGCTGCACCCGGTACGGCGACAGTTGCACCCGGGCCAGGGTCCCGTCCGGCAGCGGGGTCATGTCGGCCTTCTGCCGCCGGACGAGGCCCATGAAGCAGACCGGGCACTTGGCCGGCCACGCCGACACCACCCCCGGGCACATCGGGCACCAGTACTCGGTGTCGCCGGAGGTGACGGCGGCGGCCGGGTCCGGGCGGGCGAGCTTGCCCCAGTAGGCCTGGAGGAACGGCCAGAGGGCGACGGCCCCGAGCAGCCCGCCGACCAGGACCAGGAACCGCGACCGGGCCAGCACCACCGCGACCGCCCCGAGCAGGACGCGGGCCGCCCGGGGGAATGACGAACGACCCACCGATGACCCACCAATGACGGGGGAGGAACCCGGACGGGCCGGCTCGGGTTCCTCCCCCGTCATTGGTGGGTCATTCGTCATTCGTCATTTCCGCGGCGGGGCGTGTTCCCACCGGGTGAGCATCAGGTAGTCGTCGTACCGCCACACCCAGACCGGGTCGATGCCGACCACCACGTACCGCTCGCGGACCTCGGCCGGCGGGTTGCCGAGCTTGAGCGTGACGGCGAAGCAGCGGGGGGCGTCGGCCGGGGTCGGGCCGAGGATCGTGTACCCGGCCAGGGTCCGGCCGTCGGCCCGCAGTTCGTCGGCCACCATGACGGGCGGGTCGGTCCCGGGGACGGCGTCGCCGGTGTCGCCGGCGGCCCACGCCTTGAGGTAGGCGTCGAGCGCCGCCCGGGCCGCGTCCTCCGGCGGGACGAAGTCCTCGGCCCGGGGGTTCCGCGAACAGCCGGCGGCGAGCATCAGGACGGCCGCCACCGCCGCCAACCCGGCCCGTCTTCCCACCTCCCCGCTGGTGGGGGAGGTCGCCGGGGTCCGCAGGACCGCGGCGGGCGGGGGGGTGGGCTGTGCGGGCGCGCGGGCCGACCCCCCCCCCCAGGGGGGAGGTGACGAGGAAGGCTCGCGCGCCCGGGCGGTGCTCATTTCCCGGCCCCCGACAGCTTCTGGTAGTCCTCGTCCCGGTAGACCCAGACCGGGTCGATCCCGACGACCAGGTACTTCACCTCCTGCGGCGGCCCCGTGCCGGTGGTCAGCCGGACGACGAACGTCCGCGGGCCGGTCGCCTCCCCCGGCTCCTCCCGGACGACCTCGTAGGCGGTCAGCTTCTGCCCGCCCTGCCACTTCCCGTCCAGCACCTCGACCGCCGGGACGGCGCCGGTGACGGTGCCCGGCGGGTTCCCGGCCCGCCAGTGGGCCAGGGCCGCGTCCAGCGCCTTGCGGGCGTTGTCGGCCGGCGGGGTGAAGTCCTCGACCCGCCCGCCCCGGGAGCACCCGGCGGCGAGGACGGCGAGGACGAGGAAGGCGGTCGTGCGCATGGGCGGGAAGCCGGTGGGGTGTCGGGCGGGTGAGGGGCGATGGTGCTCCGTTGAGGCCCCCCGGTTTAGCGACCCGGGGCTTCACCCCGGGCCAGGTTGTCACGGGCCTACGGCCCTCCGGAGCGGGGGTTCGGAGGGCTGAAAGCCCGACACAACAGAGCCCGGGGCGACAGCCCCGGGCGGGGTTTCATCCGAGCAGGGCGGCCCCGTCCGGAAGGGTCCGGGGCGACCCCGGCCCGGTCAGTCCCCCGGGACGATGTCGCCGCCGCGGATCGTCCCCATCGCCCGCCAGGTGGGCAGGTCGATCGTGTCCCGGACGAACCGGACCGACCCGTCCGCGAACCCGACGTTCACCCCGCCGGTGTGGTTGCTCGACGGCGGGACGACCATCGCCATGTTCGACATCGGGGGCGGGAACCCGATCCCGGCGCAGGTGGTGGTGTTCGGGGTGCTGACGTGGTTGTAGGTGGTGCAGCACATCTCGCCCATCACCCAGGTGTACCCCTGCTTGCTGGTCAGCGGGGTGGCGGTCCGGGCGTCGATCCCCTTGCACACCCCGTACGGGTCGGCCGCCAGGGCGGCGTTCGGCACCGCCTTCATGTCCCGCCGCGGGTCGGGGGTGCCCTGCCCGCGGAGCTTCTCGCTGAACACCGCGGTGTTGCTCGCCCCGTCCCCGATGTCGGTGATCCGCACCTTGCTCAGGTAGTACAGCGGGCCGTCCGGCCGCTCGGCCGGGGCCAGGGTGCTCGGCTGCGACTCGGTCAGGTCGCACAGGTACTGGACCCCCTGGCTGGCCAGGTAGTTGTTCTGGCCCGGCCAGTCGCCGGGGGCCTGGGCGTTGTCCGACGGGCAGAGGAAGGTGTTCACCCGGACCCGGCAGGCGTCGGCGTTCGCCCGGTCGGGGTTCTGCCAGGCCGGCATGAAGTTGATCACCCCGGCCATCCCCGCGGTCTCGGGCGCCCGCTTGAAGTCGATCGACTGGTACAGCGGGTCCTGCTCGATGAACGGCAGGAGCTGGCTGTGGATCGACCACCGGGCGTACACCGGGCACCCGGCGAACGACGGCCCCTTGCCGAACGGGTACTGCTGGAACGTCCCGTGGTAGTTCTGGAGGGCCAGCGACATCTGGTGGAGGTTGTTCTGGCAGCTCATCCGGGCGGCCGCCTCCCGGACCTTCTGGACCGCCGGCAGCAAGAGGCCGA
>JAIEQO010000273.1 GCA_019747655.1 Gemmataceae bacterium
CGTGCAACTCGCCATGATTCGCCGCTACCTCCGGCTGCTCCGCAGCCAACCGGTTTCAGCAGACAGAACCTAACCCCGCCGCCCACACTAAGCCCACACTAACTATTCAATTGTCTTATAGCTCAAAAAATCTGCCTATTGCACTTGCAACTCCACTTCCACCCCCTAGATACCGTGGCCCCAGGTCTGGCATAGCCGGGGGTCCTTTCTGCGAAACGGCCCGGGGCGTTCCCGGGCCGTGTCGTTTTTTAGGCCACGCCGTCTGATCCCGACTCCGAGTGCGGCTTGTCCATTTTTCTGTCAGGAGCCTTGACACCAGGCGTACTGGCTGATCGAATGCTGGTGGCAGTTACTCACATCACGGAGGGGTTGATGGCCGAGAACATCACCCGCAGAGCGACGCTCAAGATGGCCGGGTCAGCCGCCATCGGGGCGACCCTGGCTGCAAATTCGGCAACGGCAGCGGATGACGAGAAGAACAAGCTGGCAATCGACAAGAAGCAGTACGAACTGGTAAAGGGAAGGCCGCTCAAGGAGATCAAGACCTACGTTGTGAAGGTGTACAAGAAGGGGAAATCCGACTATATCGTCCACCTCACGAGTATAAATGGACACGACTCGGTCAGACTGTACGGCAAGCAAGACGAGGGATACTTCACCCCGCAGGAGGGCCTGAAAGCCCTGACGATCTTCGACAGGTTCAACAAGCTCAAGGTGGGATTCTTAGAGATTTTTGTCGATGACGATCAGATTTATGCGATCGACGATAACGGTACGACTTGTACCGCCGCACCCGCCAAGCCCGAGTGACAGGACGAGACAGAGGCAACTCATCTGAAGCCAACATGCCGGCCCCGGGACCAACCCCGGGGCCGTCGTCGTTTTTGGGCCGGCCGCCCTAGATAGGGGGTGAACCACGAGAGCGTCATCCAGGCCCGGTTGACCGGGTACGCCCCGCTGACCGTTCTGGTCGGCACGAACGTCTACACCACTACGCCGACCGACAACACGTCCCTCCCCTTCGTGGTGGCCACGGTCACGGCCGTGGACCCGGTCAAGCACCTCGGGGGCGTCTGTTCGCTTTCCAACGTCACCTGCGACGTGGTCTGTTGGGCGGCCAAGCTGTCCCAGGCCATCGACATCCAGTCCGCCGTCCGGGGCGGCCTGCACGGGTACAAGGGCGGGCAGATCACCGCCGCCTTTGAACAATCGTCCTCGACCCAACTTGAGGAGTACGGCGGGTCGGCCCAGTCCACCTACTCCGTCTGGATCGACCTGGGGGCCAACTACCAGGTCCAGCCCGACAGCACCGGCATCGTCCGGACCGGGAACAACTCCGTCGAGTTGCTGGCCTGCAACAAGACGCTCCGGCTGGATTGCACGGGACTGACCCTCGACGGCAGCCCGGTGGGGGGCGGCGGGGGCGGGTCGTGCTACGTCCCGACCGGCGGCACGACGGGCCAGGTCCTGGCCAAAAGCTCGAATGCCAACTTCGCCGTGGCCTGGACCAACGGCACGCCGGGGCCACAGGGACCGCAAGGGCCGACCGGCCCACAGGGGCCGGCCGGTCCGCAAGGCATTCAGGGCGTCCCCGGGCCGACGGGTCCGCAAGGGCCGGCCGGCCCCGGGGTGCCGACCGGGGGCACCGCCGGGCAGGTCCTCCAGAAGGTCGATGCCACCGACTTCAACACGACATGGGCCACGATCAGCGGCGGGTCCGCCTCGGACCTGTTGTCACCACTGGTGTCGGCCGAAGTGTCGGTCACGGCCGCCACCACGCTGACGGGCACGGCGTTCGGCAAAAGCCACGTCTGCACCGGGACGACCTCGGATTACACGGTCACGCTGCCGAGCCCGACCGGCCAGTCCGGCAAGCTGGTCATGGTCCGGATGGCCAACGCCTTGACCCGGCTGGTCACGATCGACGCCGGCACCGGGGTGACGATCGACGGCCAGCAGACCCGGGTGATGTGGGCTCGGGAATCGGCCGTCCTCTTGTGCGACGGGACCGGCTGGTCGAAGGTGGCCGGGGTGAGCCGGCCGTTCGTGGCCCGGGGGAACCGCACGAGTGCCCAGAGCATCGCCACCGGCACGTCCACGAAGGTGACGATCAACACCGTCGGGACCGACCCGTCGGGCCGGGTGGTGGACACGACGAACAACCGTCTCACCTTCCCCCGGCCCGGCCAGGCCCGCCGTCGGCAGCGTGGCGAACACCCCCAGGTCGGTCCCGTTCGGCGAGAACCGGCGGATCTCGTTGGTGACGGCACTACTGACGTACACGTTCCCCCGCGCGTCGACGGCGAAGCCGTGCGGGACGGCGAGTCCGGAGGCGAACGTCCGCACGACGCCCGCCTCGTCGACCCGGCTCACCGCGGTCGAGTTGAAGTTTGCCACGTAGAGGTAGCCGGCCCGGCATTCGCCGATCCCGGCCGTCGCCGACCAGGCGAACACGGCCACGGCCCACAACACACGGCCAGACGCACGCATCGGAGTCCTCCTTCGGGGTCGAGGATCGGGGCCGGCTACTTCGCCGCCGGCCGCGGGGGCGGGGCGGGGTCCAGGCCGCCCGGGAGGGTGCGGAGCAAGTCGCGGAAGTCGGCCCGGCCGCGGAGGGCGGCGTACTCGTCGGCCTCCCGCATCGTCCGGACCTGGGCCGGGTCGTTCAGGTAGCCGATGTCGGCGGCACGGCCGAGCAACCGGACGGCCTCGGCCGCGTGTGCCTGGGCGGCGTGCGGGTCGGACGCGGCGCCGGCCGCGAGAGCGTACACCGCGGCCGCGTCGTAGAACATGAGCCCGGTCACCGGACCGGCCTTGAGCGCGGCCTCGACCCGGCGGACGGCCGCCGCCAGTTGCGGGGTTGCCGCCTCGGCCTGCCCGGCCCGGGCCAGCGACGCCCCGCGGCGGGCCTCGTAGAAGGCGAGGTCCACCGGGTCG
>JAIEQO010000920.1 GCA_019747655.1 Gemmataceae bacterium
GCCGAGGCCCAAGACCGGGCGGCCCCGGCCACCACCCACCCGGAAGCCGTGGCCGCCGACCCGACGCCTTTGCCGGGGCCGCCGGCGGACGGGACCGTCCTGGCCGGCCGCTACCGGCTGCTCCGGCCGATCGGGGCCGGCGGGATGGGCCGGGTCTACCTGGCCGAGCAGACGGCCCCGGTCCGCCGGCCGGTCGCCGTCAAGCTGATCCGGGACGGGATGGACACGGCCCGGGTGCTGGCGCGCTTTGAAGCCGAGCGGCAGGCCCTGGCCCTGATGGACCACCCCCACATCGCCAAGGTGCTGGACGCCGGGGCGGCCGCCGACGGCCGGCCGTTCGTCGTCATGGAGCTGGTCCGGGGGGTCCCGCTGACCGACTACTGAGACGCCCACCGGCTGACCGTCCCGGACCGGCTGGCCCTCTTCGTCCAGGTGTGCGGGGCGGTCCAGCACGCGCATCAGAAGGGGGTCGTCCACCGGGACCTCAAGCCGTCCAACGTGCTGGTCGAGGAGCGGGACGGCCGGCCGGTGCCGAAGGTCATCGACTTCGGGGTGGCCAAGGCCGCCGGCCAGCCCTTGACCGACAAGACCCTGATGACCGGGTTCGGGGCGGTGGTCGGGACGCCCGAGTACATGTCCCCCGAGCAGGCCAGCTTCAACCAGCTCGACGTGGACACCCGGGCCGACATCTACGCCCTCGGTGTCCTGCTGTACGAGCTGCTGACCGGGTCCACCCCGGTGGACCGGAAGTCGCTGGGCAAGGCGGCGGTGCTGGAGGTCCTGCGGATCGTCCGGGAGGAGGAGCCGCCCCGCCCGAGCCAGAAGCTCAGCACGGCCGACGCCCTGCCGGCGATCGCGGCCAACCGGCACACCGAGTCGCGGCACCTGGCCCGGCTGGTCCGGGGCGACCTCGACTGGATCGTGATGAAGGCCCTGGAGAAGGACCGGACCCGGCGGTACGAGACCGCGAACGGCCTGGCGGCGGACGTGGGCCGGTACTTGGCCGGCGAGCCGGTGGCGGCCGGGCCGCCGTCGGCGGCGTACCGGGTGCGGAAGTTCGTCCGCCGGCACCGGGGGCGGGTGGCCGCGGCGGCGGTGGTGCTGCTCGCCCTGGTCGGCGGGGTGGTCGGCACCGCGCTCGGGCTGGTCCGGGCCCGGGACGCCGAGGGCCAGGCCCGGACCGAGGCGGCCAACGCCCGGGACGAGCGTGATGCCAAGGAGCAGGCCCGGCAGGCCGAGGCGGTCGCCCGGAAGCGGGCCCGGGCGGCGCTGGACACCCTGACCTCGGACGCCTTGAAGAATTGGTTCACCCGGGCACGGTTCCTGGAATCTCATCAGAAAGACCTGCTCCGCCGGCTGCTCGACGAGTATACCGCGTTCGCCGGGGAGGTCGGGGATGATCCCGACGCTCGGAGGGGGCAGGTGCGGGCCATGCTTCGTGTCGGGCGGATTCAGGCCGCCCTGGGCGACCGGCCGGCCGCCGGGGCGTCGTTCCGGCGGGCGGTCGAGTTGGCCGGCACGGCGGCCGCCCCGGTCGCCGACGACCCGGACGGATGGGAGCTGGTCGCCGACGCCCACGACGAGTCGGGTGTCTTCCACCACGATGGCAGCCGAGACGACGAGGCCGAACGATGCTACCGCGAGGGCCTGGCGGCCCGGGTCCGCGTCCGCGACGCCGACCCGAGCCGGCACCGGCTCCGGTACCTGGCGGCCGAGCGGCGGTTGGGCTTGGCCCCCACGCTCGGCGAGCAGAACCGGTTCGACGAAGCGGACGCGGAGGGCCGGGCGGCGACGGCCGAACTCGAGCAGCTCGTGAGGGAGAACCCGGCGGCGACCGAGTACCTCACCACCCTCGGCGCTCACCTGAACAACCAAGCCGTCTCGTTGAAGAAACGGGGCCACCTGGCCGACGCCCTGGCGGCGAACGGCCGGGCCGTCGAACTGCCCCGGAAGGTCGCCGGTCAGAACTCGGTCCTGGGCGTCGATAGCCTGTTCCGATCCCTACGGCTGCGGGCCGACCTCCTCATCGCCTTGGAGAAGCCGGCCGAGTCCGAGGCCGTCCGCCAGGAGTCGATCGGGCATGCCCTGCGCCTGGCCGACGACCGCCCGTCGGTCCCGGTCTACCGGGTGTGGGTGTCCGAAAGCTACCAGGGGCTGGCCCGGAGCCTGGAACGGCAGGGCCGGCACGCCGAGGCGGCCGAGGCGGCCCGGCGGGGGGTGGCGGCCGCCCGGGTGCTGGCGGCCGAATTCGCCGACGACCTGCCGGCCGGGGCCGCCCTGGTGGGGGCCCTGTTGGACCAGACCCAGGTGCTCGATCAGGGCCGGGCGTTCGGGGAGTCCGAGGCGGCCGCCCGAGCCGCCCTGGCCGAAGCGGACCGGCTGATCCGGACGTTCGGCGAACGGCCCGACCTGAGCGCGACCCGTGCGGAGGTTTTCACCACCCTGGGGGTGACGCTGCTCCACGTCGGCCGCTTCGCGGAGGCGGAGGCGGCGATGCGTGAGGGGATTGCGGTGCTCGCGGCACTGGCCCGGGACCAGCCGCGGGTTGCCGCCCGCTGGCGGTCCCTGTTCGCCGCCCAGACCCGGCTGGCGGAAATCCTGGTCGACCGGTGGGAGGTGGCGGCCGCCGAAACGGAACTCCGGGCGGCGCTCGCCACCGCCGACCACTTCTCCGAACAGGACCGCGGGCAGAAGCGCCCGTTCGTCGACTACCTGCTGGCCAAGGCGACCGGCCGGGGGGGGGCGGTGGGCCGAGTCGGAGGGGTGGGCCGGCCGGGCGATCGAGGCGTTCGCCGGGCTGCACCGGCAGAACCCGAAGGTCGAGTCGTACCGGGACATGCTGAGCCAGTCCCACTGGCACCGGGGGACGGCCCGGGCCCGGCTCGGCCGGCACGCCGACGCGGCGGCCGACTGGGCGGCGGCCGCCGCCCGGGCCGACGACCCGG
>JAIEQO010000529.1 GCA_019747655.1 Gemmataceae bacterium
ATCGCGGTGCGCAAAGACTCGTAGATCGGCGACGGCATGTTTTTTCCTCACCCGCCTTCGTGCGCGGCGGCCGGGAAGTACGCGGCCGGGTCGACCGCCGGGCGGAACGGCCGGCGGCTCAGCCCGAACGGCGACCAGTCCACGCGCCCCTCCCCGCGGCCCCGCGGGTGCGAGTCGGTTCGTTCCCCCGCGGCGGGTATCGACGGCCGCCGGGGGCCGGCTTGAGGAGTACCCGCCGCGGCCGATGTCCAGTGAAAAGTGGTCGGGGATTCGGCGAATTTTCCATTTCCGATTGGCACCGACTTTCGGCTTGCGAGGGGTCGCAATGTCGGTATAGTCTGCCTCACCGACGCGACGTTCGCCATCGTGCGGACCACTGCAGGAGGCAGTGCGACATGAGCAGGATGCTCACTTTGGTCCATGCCGGGTGGGACTCGGCGCGGACCCTGGCCCGGGCCGGTCGGCGGACCGCGGCGGTGGCCCAGATCGAGCGGCTGGTGGCCCGGCCGGACGTGCCGGCCCCGGTCGCCGCGGATGCCCGCCGACTCGCCGGCGAGCTGTTGATCGATGCCGGGCGGTACGCCGCCGCCCGCCGCCACCTGCGGGTGGCCGCGGAACTGGAGCCGGGCCACGCCCGGACCCACTACCTGCTCGGGCTGGCCTGGGAGCGGGACCCGGCCGGGGACGACCGGAAGGCGGCGGCGCGGTTCAAGAAGGCCGTCGCGGCCGACCCGACGAACGCCCTGTACCGGGCGGGCCTCGGCCGGGCTGCGGTCCGGTGCGGGAAGGTCCGCCGGGGCGTGCGGGAGCTGGTCGCGGCGGCTAACGCGGCCCCGGGCGACGTGGCCGTCCTGCGGGTGGCCGTCGGCGGGCTGATCGAGGCCGGGCGGGTGCGGACGGCCGGGCGGGTGCTGACGGCCGCCCGGTTCGCCAACCCCCAAAGTGGGGCGATCGTCGGGCTCTGGAACCGGCTCCGGTTCGAGGCCGCCCGGGTCGGGCAGGAGGACCACCGGCGCAAGGAGGCTGCCGGTTCCGCCAGGGAAGGCGGGGTGGTTCTCCTGCCCTTCCTCCGGGTGGCCGGGGCGAAGGGAACTCGGCGGTCAGCGTCCGGCCGGACGACCCGCCGGGACGTGATCTCGCTCCCCCGCCCGCACCTCGCCCGCCAACGGGCGAACCGGTAGTTGCAAGCTGACCGAACGGCCGCGCACGGATGCGTAGCCGTGACCCGCCCGGTGCACGGATGCTCCCGGGCGGGTCGATACATTTCCGCTCACCCCGCCCGCCGCCGGAGCCACCCGCCGACGGTCCAGCCGCGGGTTCCCAGCCAGACGTAGATCAGCACCAGCACCGCCGGGCACCCGGCCCAGCCCAGCAGGTCGGTCGGCGGGAACGGCCCGTCCCCGGCCTTCTCCAACACCTCGCCGGTCGGCTTCCCCACCACCTGCTCGCCGACCCACACCCCGGCCGCCACGAGCAGCAACACCACCGCGACATCGACGACCACGCCGACCAGCCGCCGGCCGCCGGCCGCGACCGCCGCCGGGGCCGCGGGTGCGACCGGCTTCGGCTTCTCGTGCTTGCCGTTGCGGATGACCGGCTCCGTTTCCTCACCTCCCCCCTTGCGGGGTAGGTCGGCGGACTTCGTCCGCCGGGCGGGGGGTTCGGGCTCCGGGTCCGCGACCTCCTCGGCCAGGGGCAAGGGGTCTGGCGGCGGCTGCGGTTTCTTCACCTCCGGCTTCTTCGGCTCCGGCCGGGGCGGCTCGGGCTCGGGTTCCGGGTCGGGCTGGGGGGCGGGCGGGACGAGCTGGTGCCCGCACCCCTTGCACAGGAGCGGGAGCCCGGCCAGGGCATCGGGCAGGAGGTACTCCCGGCCGCAGGTTGGGCAGTCGAACCGGATCACGGCGGCCCCCGGGGCGAGTCGTCCCGACGCCCCGATGATACCGCCGACCGGGCAACCCGGGCAGCCTGTACCGGTCGCCCGGCCACCCGCCCGGCCCCCGCCGCCGGCACGACCGTCACCGCCATCACCGGCGGAAGCCGTGAGCCGCCAGGCCCAGGCGGGCCCTACAACACCCGTGGCGCCGAACCCCGAGTCCGGAGGTGGGTAATGCCGCTCCGCTTGGCCGTCCTCCGCGGCGAGGTCGGTGTCCCGTCGGTCGCGGACGACGAACCCGACCGCGCCCTGCGGAACCTGGAAGACGCCCTCCGGCGGGGTAGGGCCGGTGGCGTCGAGCGGGTCGACGATACGGTGGAGTTCCGAGGTGTGGACCGCTGGCCGGTGAGCAGAACCAACCTGTTCTACTTGATCCGGTGGGGGCGGTTCGAGCCGACCCGAACCCCGTCCGGGGTGGTCGTCCGCTACCGGCTCGACCTGACCGGTTTGCTGATCCGCGGGGTGTTGGCGGCAGCCGCCGTCACCGCCTTCGTTTCCGCCGCCCACGGGTTCGGGTGGTGGTCGGGTGTTGCGGGGGTGGCCGTCTTCGTTCTGTTCACGGCCGCCCCGCTCCCGGTCGTCCGGGTCCGATACCGCGGGTTCATCCGTCGGGCGTGTCTGGGGCTTGATTAGGCCCTGTTGACGTTGTCGGCCCGTCCTGCACAACGGTTTGAGGCGGATCGGGCCTCGGCGTCGGGCGGGACGGTCATGCGGTACATGCTCACGGATGCCCTGTGGGCGGCGATGGAGCCGCCGGCGAAGGCGGCCCGGCGGCACAGGGGCGGGCACCCGCCGGGGGTGCCCGACCGGGTGTTCTTCGAGGCCCTGCTGTACGCCGCCCGGACCGGCACCCCGTGGCGGGACCTGCCGGCCGAGTTCGGAGCCCGGGGCGCGGCGTACAACCGGCTCCGCCGGTGGGCCGCGTCCGGCGACCTGCGGCGGCTGTTCGAGGCCCTGACCGCCGCCCCCGGCGTGGGCGAGGTGCGGCGGGTGGTGGTCGACGCGACCCCCGCCCG
>JAIEQO010000850.1 GCA_019747655.1 Gemmataceae bacterium
GTTTTTCGCCGGGCGGGTGCCCCCCCCCGCCGCCGCCCCCCGCGGGGGGGGCCCCCCCCGCCGGCGGGCCCTCCCTCACGGTCGGGCCTCAGATTGAGACACTTTTTCCGCGACGCGCCCCCGGGCTTCCTCCCAAGATGAGTGGCGGGCCGCGGTGGCCCGCCGCGGAGGTCGCCATGCCGAACGCCGCCCTGTCCGCGGCCGTCGCCGGGGTCGCCCGGGCGGTCGCCCGCCGGCCCGACCCCGAGCCCACCGACGGCCAGCTCCTGGCCCGGTTCGTCCGCACCCGGGACGGCCCGGCTTCGCGGAACTCGTCCGCCGGCACGGGCCGATGGTCCTCGGCGTCTGCCGCCGGGTGGCCGGGGACGGCCACATCGCGGAGGACGCCTTCCAGGCCGCATTCGTCGTCCTGGCCCGGCGGGCCGCCGACGTGAAGCCGCCCGGGGCCGTCCGCCCGTGGCTGTACGGGGTCGCGGTCCGCATCGCCCGGGAGGCCCGTACCATGCTCGCCAAGCGCCGGGCCCGGGAAGTCTCGGTCGCCACCCTGCCGGACCACGGGGCCGAGCCCGTCGACCCGCCGGACGCCGACGCCCTGCGGCTCCTGGACGAGGAGGTCGGGCGGCTGCCGGATCACCTCCGGGCGGCGGTCGTCCTGTGCGAACTCGGCGGGGCCGGCCGGAAGGACGCGGCCGGCCAACTCGGCATCCCGGAGGGGACGCTCTCCAGCCGGCTGGGTAAGGCCCGCAAGCTCCTCGCGGCCCGGCTCCAGGCCCGGGGCGTGGCCGTCCCGGCGGCCGGGCTGGCGGTCCTCGCCGACGCCCTCGTCCCGCCCCGACTCCTGGCCCAAACCTCCGCACTCGCCACCGCGGCCCGGCCGCTCCCGGCCGGCGTCGTCGCCCTCTCGGACGGAGTCACCCGATCCATGTTCCTGCACAAGCTGACGCTCGCCGCCGCCGGCGGGCTCTTGCTCGTCGCCGTCGGCGGGCTGGCCCTCGCCGGTTACCCGGGGGCTGACACCCCCGGCTCGCCGAAGGCCGAACCGCCGCCCGCACCCAAAGCGGCCGCGGCAAAACCCGCCGTGAAGGGGCCGAACAAGCTCCTCTACTACAAGGCCGGCCACCCCACCCTGGTCGACCCGGACGGCAAGAACGAGAAGCGGGTGGCCGAGGACCTGGGGCCCGGCATCCGGGCCGACGCCCGGCTCTCGCCCGACGGCAAGCGGGTCGCCCTCATCGCCCGGCTGGCCGACCCGAACGACCCGCCCGCCGACCCCAACAAGCCCATCCAGAAGCCCGGCGGCCGGCTGTACGTAGTCTCGACCGACGGCTCGGGGAAGCCGGTCGACCTGGCCGTCGACGAGTGCCGGACGCTGGCCTGGTCGCCGGACGGCACCGAGGTCGTCACCACCGAGTTCCACCACCGCCCGGGCATCGTCCCGCTGCCCGGGCGGAAGGAGGCCCGGGCCCTCATCGCCCACACCCGGGTGGACATCCGGACCGGCAACCGGACCGAACTCGACCTGCCCGACGGCCAGCTCGCCACCGACTGGAGCCGGGACGGCCGGCACTTCGTCACCACCGCGATGGGGGTCGAGGGCGGGCAGGAGACGGCCGATGTCCGGCTCGTCAGCCCGGACGGGGCCGCGGAGAAGAAGCTGACCGACCCGGACGAACTCGCCCTCCTCGGCCGGCTCTCGCCCGACGGCAAGCGGCTGTTGTACGTCCGGTTCGACCGGAAGGTCCGGGCCCGGGAGCTGATCGTCCGGGACCTCGCCGCGGGGAAGGCCGCGGTCGTCGAGGTCCCGGACCTGGGGGCGGTGGTCGGGTATTGCTGGTCGCCGGACGGGAAGCGGATCGCCTACACCCGGCACGGGCTCAAGATCGTCGAGCCGGACAAGGTCGACTGGACGCTGACGGTGTGTGATCCGGACGGCAAGAACGCCACGGTGATCGCCAAGCACCAGGGCCCGCCCCAGCCGCTGGACACCGGCGGGTGGGTCGATTGGCGGTAGCCGTGCGGTCGTGGGGAGGGCCCAGAATCCCAGGGGTTTCGGCGGATTCTGGCCTACACCCTCTCCCCCTCTGTTTTCGCTCACTCCGCCCTTCCCACCGGAACCCGCGGTCGGACCGCGGGTTCCGGCGATTCGATCCCGTCATCCCGCGTGACCACCCGGTCACGGACCGTTACCCAACCCGTTGCCCGCACACGTTTTCGGAGACCACCCGCCGTTGCCGTACCCGGCCACGGTCGCTCCCGTCCTTCCGACCCGCCGACCGGGAATCGCCCCGGTCGGTAGATACTGTACATGATATCACATTACTTCAGCGTTGTCAACCGCGGTGCCGGTCGGGTCTTTCCCCCGCTCGAGTGGCTTGGGCAGGGTGTCTTCCGGAGCGCGGGCCGGAGGCCCTCTGCGGCCGGGACGGCCGCGCTCCACCGACCAGGCCGTCATGACATCACGCCCGTCCCGGGTGGTTTTCCTCACCCCCGCGGCGTCGGAATCTGGGAAAATGACCCCCGCCGGCGAATGGCCGGTCGGCTCCGGGCCATAGAGAGGTGGGCCGGCGCTGGGCCGGCCCGCGGAGACAAACCCCATGCCACGCCTCGGGTTGTCGGCCACCCTCGACCGGGTCCGCCGGGCCGTCAGCCCGGAGGCCGCCCCGTCCGACGGCCGGCTCCTCGGCCGGTTCTCCCAGTCCCGGGACGAGGCGGCGTTCGCCGAGCTGGTCCGCCGGCACGGGCCGATGGTCCTGGCCGAGTGCCGCCGGCGGACCGCCGACCGGCACCTCGCCGACGACGCCTTCCAGGCCGTCTTCCTCACCCTCGCCCGGCGGGCCGCCCGGCTGGCCGGGTGGGAGTCGGTCGGCGGGTGGCTGCGGCAGGTGGCCCGCCGGGTCGGGGCGAACGCCCGCCGGACGGCCGCCCGCCGGAGGTCGCGGGAGGTGTCTT
>JAIEQO010000627.1 GCA_019747655.1 Gemmataceae bacterium
GTGGCCGACCTTCAGGCGAAGCAGGAGGCCGCCGTCGTCGCCAGCAACCAGGGCATCTTCGACCTGCTCGGGGCCATCGACCTGGTGGAAGGACAGGTCAGCGCCCTGAGTACCGCTGCCGACGAGATCAAACGGCAGGGAGACAAATCCGTCGCCCAGGCCCGGGAGGCGGAGGCCCAAGCCCGGGCAGCCGAGGGCCGGGTGGCGGCCGAGGCGAAGGCCGCGGCCGAGGGCCGGGGGCATGCCCTCTCCGCCCTCCAGGACCTGGTATTCGGGGTCCAGCAGAAGCTGAAAGACACCCCCAAGACCCGGGCCCTGCGGCAGGAGCTGCTCGACGGGGCCGCCCGCCGGCTGGCCGAGGTCGCCCGGTCGGCCGACTCGTCGGCCCCGGACCTGGCCCGGGCCGCCGCCCACAACCAGCTCGGGGAGATTTACGCCCGGCTTTTGAAGATGCCCGAGGCCCGGGCCCAGTTCGACGCCGCCGCCAAGGTCGCGGCCGGGGTGGCGGCGGCCGAGCCGGGGAACGTCGAGGCCGTCCGGTGGGAGTGCGTCGGCGCCTCCCGGGCCGGCGACCTGCTCCTGTCCCAGGACAAGCCGGACGAGGCCCGGCCGCTGTTCAAGCGGGGGGTCGAGCTGGCCGAGGCGTGGGCGGCCGCCGCCCCGGCCGACCCGAACGCCCTCGGGGCCCGGGTGGACAACTACGGCCGGCTCGGGCACTCGTACCAGTGGGTCCGGGACCGGGGGCCGGCCCTGGCGGCGTACACCGCCATGCGGGACCACGCGGCCGCCTGGGCGGCCGCCGACCCGGCCAGCGCCCGGGCCCAGGACGCGGTCGCCTCGGCCCACCTGAAGCTCGGGTCGCTGGCACTCGACAACGGCGAACTGGCGACCGGGGCCGACCACATCGGGGCGGCGGTGGCCGCCTGGCGGCCGCTGGCCGAGGCCCCGAACGCCGAGCCGATGTACCGCAAGTTCCTGATGATCGGGCTGTACAACCTGGGCGAACTCCGGCTCCGGCTGGGCGACCTGCCGGAGGCCCGGCGGGTGATGGCCGAGGTGGCCACGATCGCCGCCGAGCGGGCGGCCGCCGACGGGGACGACCTGGAGGCCCGGCTGCTGGCGAACGTGGCCCTGGAGAACCAGGGGAAGGTCGAGGAGGCCGACCTCCGGCTCGACGCCGCCCTGCCCTTTTACGGGCGGGCCCTGGCCGACCTGGACCGGCTGGCCGCCGGCGGGAAGCTGGCCGACCGGCCGGTCGAGGAGAAGGAGCAGCGGGACCGGCTGCGGCGGGCGGTCGCCCTCTGCCGGGCGTTCCCCGAGGTGATGCGGGACCCGGCCGCCGCCCTGGCCCCGGGCCGCCCGCCGCGGGTCGGGTGGGACCTGCTGGTCGCCCGGACCAAGGTGCTGGCCCGGGACGGTCGGGCCGACGAGGCGGCGGCCACGGCGGACTTGCTCGGCCGGGCCACGGCGATCGGCCCGCACGACCTGTTCAACCTGGCCCGGGCCCAGGCCCGGTGCGTAACGGCCGTCCCGGCCGCCCGGGACCGGCTGGCCGCCCGGGCGGTGGCCACGCTGGAACAGGCGGCCGCCGCCGGGTTCACCGACGTGCGGCTGTTGGAGGACGACGACGCCCTGGCGGCGGTCCGCGGGGAGCCGGGGTTCAAGGCCCTGGCGGCGAAGCTGAAGGCGGCCCGGCCCGGCGGGCCGTAGCGCGGGTCACGCCTTCCAGAAGCGGACGAGTTCGCGGGTCATGAAGTGCCACAGGCCGCGGGCGGCGAGCCAGCTCTTGGCCGCCCTGTCCGGCCGGCCGCGGAGCCGGCGGACTACCCCCTGCACCACCTTCGCGGCCATCTGGACCGGGGCGTCGAGCGTCACCAGGGCCTTGTAGACGACGAGCGCCGGCGGGGCCGCCCCGGCCTTGCGGAAGTACCGGACGTAGCCGACCGCCACGTTCGGGGCGGCGAACCCGATGTTCTTGCGGCTGGACACCCGGCCGTAGTGGACCACCTCCACGTCGCCGTGGTAGACCAGCGGCCGCCGCCGCCCGACCTGGGTGGAGAGGTCGATGTCCTCCCCGCCGAAGCGGTACTGCTCGTCCCACCGGCCGCTGTCCTCGAACACCGCCCGCGGCAGGAACACGGCCGCCCCCATCAGGACCTCGACCGGGCGGACGCCCTCGGGGTCGAACGAGTCCCGGCGGTAGTCGTAGTAGGCCCGGCGGAAGAGGCCGGTCCAGCGGAGCAGGCTGACCCGGTGTAACAGGGCCCCGAGGGTCGGCCGGCGGCGGTAGCTGATCTGGAAGGTGCCGTCCCCGCCGCGGAGCCGCGGCCCGACCATCCCGACGGCCGGGTTGGCCTCGGCGAAGTCGAGGAACTGGCGGAGGGTGTTCGGGGGGACGACGGTGTCGTTGTTGAGGAAGAAGAAGTACCGGCCGCGGGCCAGGGCCGCCGCCTGGTTGTTGGCCACCGAGAAGCCGCGGTTCTCGGCGTTGCGGACGAGGGTGACCTGGGGAAACTCGGCGGCGACCAGGTCGGCCGCCCCGTCGGCCGAGGCGTTGTCGACGACCACCACCTCGAACCGGACGCCCTGGTTCTGCCCGTAGAGCGATTGCAGGCAGCGGCGGAGCAGGTCGCGGCAGTTCCAGTTGGCGATGCAGACGGACACGTCCGGGGCGGCCGGCGGGTCCGCCGGCGAGCCCGGGGCGTGAAGCCCGGGGGCCCGCGTGGTCGGGACGGCGAGGACCTGGGACATGGTGCGGCGTCCTGCGGCGGCCGCCCGAAAGCAAAAGGCGGCGTGCGAATCCGTTCGGCCCGGCTCCGCCGGCGGTGCCGCGTTCTACCAGCTTCCGCCCGGGGGTGTCAACCGCACCGGCTACCCGGTCGTGTCTGAGTTCGGGAGGGCGAGGCTCCCGCCGAGCCGGCGACCGCAACGGCCTCGCCGGCTCGGCGGGA
>JAIEQO010000064.1 GCA_019747655.1 Gemmataceae bacterium
GCTCGCCGGCCTGACCATCGCGCAGGCCGTCGAGCTGAAGAACTACCTGAAGGACAAGTACCAGACCGAGCCGGCCGGCGGCGGGGTCATGATGGCTGCCGCCCCGGCGGCGGCGGGCCCGGCGGCGGCCGCCCCGGCGGCCGAGGCGACCGAGTTCAACGTGGTGCTGGAGAGCGTCGACGCGGCCAAGAAGATCAACGTGATCAAGGTCATCCGCGAGCTGACCGGGCAGGGCCTCGCGGAAGCGAAGGCCACCGCCGAGGGGGCCCCGAAGGCGATCAAGGAAGGGGTCGACAAGAAGACCGCCGAGGACCTCAAGAAGAAGCTCGAGGACGCCGGCGGGAAGGTCTCCGTCAAGCCGGTC
The DNA here is from genome assembly GCA_019747655.1 of Gemmataceae bacterium. Taxonomy (GTDB): domain Bacteria; phylum Planctomycetota; class Planctomycetia; order Gemmatales; family Gemmataceae; genus Urbifossiella. The sequence goes on from JAIEQO010000064.1 coordinate 365, forward strand.
TAATGATCTTCCGGGGCGTGGCCTCCGGCCCGCATCCGGGCCGGAGGCCGCAATCCGGTTGCAGGTCGTCGGGATTTTGGGCGGTCTGCAAAAAAAGTGCCCGGGTGGGTCGACTTTGCCGGCCCGCCCGGGTATGATGTTCAGGTAGCGGTGGAAAACCGCCGGTCCCTCACGCCCACGGCCGGGTTCGCCCGGCCCCCGAAGGACCGGCCGAGCCGTCCCGCGAAACCGTGGTGACAATGCGCGCGACCCCCCCGCACCGCCGTGCCGTTGCTCCTCCGCGATCCGACACCATGCCGCACAACCCCGGACCGATTCCCCCCGTGACTCGCGGGGGGGTGGGTCTCCCGTCACGGGCCGGTGCCGTGACCGGGGCCGGCGGCCCTGTTCGCCAATAACGTTCCCCGTCCATCGACGCAAGGCCTGCCGCCCGCCGGGCGGCCGGGACCGCGCGTCGTGCCACCGTTTTGTGGGGAAGGAGCACTCCCGATGCCCATCCCGGCCCTGCGGGTCATCGTCCCGTCCGCCGAGCGGAACTTCGGCCGGTTCGGCGACGCCGTCGACGTCCCCGACCTGACCGACGTGCAGACCCGGTCGTACGCCCGGTTCCTCCAGCTCGACGCCGCCTACGACAAGCGGGAGGTCCACGGGCTCGAAGGGGTCCTGAAGGAAATCTTCCCGATCGAGAGCTACGACAAGAAGATCGCCCTCGAGTACGTCAAGTACGAACTCGGCAAGCCCCGGTACGACCCGGACGAGTGCCGCCAGCTCCGGCTGACCTACGGCCGGCCGTTCCGCGTCTGGCTGCGGCTGCGGAAGTCGGACGGCACGGCCGTCGAGGAGGAGGTTTATCTCGGCGACATGCCGATCATGATCGGCGGCGGCGAGTTCATCATCAACGGGGCCGAGCGGGTCGTCGTCAGCCAGCTCCACCGGTCCCCCGGGGTCGACTTCGTCGTCACCCGGGAGGCCGACAAGGACATGCACTCGTGCCGGATCATCCCGGAGCGGGGGAGCTGGATCGAGATCAACGTCTCGAAGAAGGACACCCTCGGGGTCCGGATCGACCAGAGCGGCAAGTTCTCGGCGCTCACGCTCCTGCGGGCGATGGACCCGGCGTACTCGTCGACCGCCAGCATCCTCCGGGAGTTCTACTCCCCGGAGACGGTCAAGCTGAACGACAAGGCCCGGGCCCGGCTGGTCGGCGACGCCGAGGCCGCCATCCCGCCGATGGTGGCCGTCGAGGACGTGATCGACCCGGAGACCGGCGAGGTCTACCTGGACGCCGGCAAGCCGTTCACCGCCGAGAAGGTGGACAAGGTGATGGCCTCCGGCCTCCAGTCGGTCGAGGCCCTCACCGAGCCGAAGGACCGGGTCGTCCTGAACTCGCTCAACGAGGACGGGACCGACTCCCACGAGGCGGCGCTCCTCAAGATTTACCAGCGGCTGCGGCCGGGCAACCCGGCGCAGCTCGAGAAGGCCAAGGAGCTGTTCCGGGAGAAGTTCCAGGACGCCAACCGGTACCGCCTGGGGCGGGTCGGCCGGTTCCGGATCAACCGGAAGTTCCACCAGAACGTCCCGGAGACGGAGATGACGCTCCGCAGCGTCGACTTCGTCAACTCGGTCAAGTACGTCCTCGACCTGCGGGCCGGGAAGGGGCACGTCGACGACATCGACCACCTCGGCAACCGGCGGCTGCGGACGATCGACGAACTGGCCGCCGACGAACTCCGCAAGGGGTTCCTCAAGCTCCGCCGGACCGTCCAGGAGCGGATGGCCATCCGCGACCAGCAGGACATGAGCCCGCGGACGCTCATCAACCCGAAGAGCGTCAGCGCCGCCATCGAGTACTTCTTCGGCCGCAGCGAGCTGAGCCAGGTCGTCGACCAGACCAACCCGCTCGCGCAGCTGACCCACGAGCGGCGGCTCTCGGCCCTCGGGCCGGGCGGGCTGAACCGCAAGCGGGCCGGGTTCGAGGTGCGGGACGTCCACATCTCGCACTACGGCCGCATCTGCCCGATCGAGACCCCGGAGGGGACGAACATCGGGCTCATCTCGTCGCTCTCGATCTACGCCGAGATCGACGAGTACGGGTTCCTCATCACCCCGTACAAGAAGGTCAAGCACAAGAAGCTGACCGACGACGTGGTCCGGCTCCGGGCGGACGAGGAGTCGACCGCCAAGCTGGCCCCGGCCGACACGCCCACCGAGGGCGACAAGATTTCCGCCGAGCGGGTCAACGGCCGGTACAACGGCGACCTCCAGGGCATCAAGGCCGACGAGGTCGAGTACCTCGACGTGTCGCCGAAGCAGATGGTCGGGGTCAGCGCGGGGCTGATCCCGTTCCTCGAGCACGACGACGCCAACCGGGCCCTGATGGGGTCGAACATGCAGCGGCAGGCGGTGCCGCTCTTGGTCCCCGAACCCCCGCTCGTCTCGACCGGTCTGGAGAAGGAGGTCGCCAAGCACTCGGGGATGCTGGTCCGGGCCCTCGAGGACGGGACGGTCGCGTACGTCGACGCCGAGCGGATCAAGATCGAGGAGAAGGACAAGATCGTCCGCGAGTACGTCCTGCGGAAGTACCACGG
>JAIEQO010000039.1 GCA_019747655.1 Gemmataceae bacterium
TCCGGGTCGGCGGCCCCGTTGTCCCCGGGGGCCCGCCGGCCGACCGGGACGGCCCGCCCGGGCTTGCGGTCCGGGGCCGACGCCGGCGGCGGGACCAGGGCGTACATCCGCTGCCGGGCCCGGGGCGGGACGAGGACCGGCTCGGTCAGCACCAGGGTGAGGATTTGGTGGCAGGCGGCGACCTCGGCCAGGTGGGCGTCCGACTCCAGGCAGGTCTCCTCGACCCGCTTGAGCTGGTCGTTGTCGAGGGTGTCGCTGAGGTACTCGGCGACGGTGTTCGGGTCGGACACCTCGGCGTCCGGGCCGGCCGCGGTCGGGGCCTTGAGCCCCCGCCGGCGGGTGACCACCTTGATCCGGTCGATGAGCTGCTGGGCGACCGGGCTCTGGGCCACCTTCTCCCCGAGTTCCCGGGCCAGGGCCGGCTCGAGGGTGTCGTCCAGGTACGCCAGGAGGGTGCGGAGGGTGAGCTGGGCCACGGCGGCACCTCGGGGGGACGGGCTACACCCCTAATAGTGCCGGCCGGCGGCGGGTTTCGTGCAACGCCCGAAAGAATTCCGGCCGGCCTACGGCAGGAAGCTGAACATCGTGACCATCCCGGCCGGGTCGGTGAACAGTTCCCGCACCCCGGCGAACCCGGCCGCCCGGCCGAGCCGGGCCCACCCGGCCGGCGATTCGGGGTAGTCGGCCGCCCGGATGTGGGTCATCACGGCCGTCCACTCCTCCGCGGTCAGCTTCGGCCAGAGCGGGTGGTAAGTCTGCTCGAACCGGTCGAAGTACGCCGGCCGGTCCTCGCCCTCGCCGCAGACGGGTTCGTAGACCAGGAACCGGCCGTCGTCGCCGACCGCCGCCCGGACCCCCTCCATCAGCGCCCCCTTCTCGTCCGTCCGGAGGTGGTGGAGCGACAGCCCGATCCAGACCACGTCGGCCGGCCACCGGCGGGCCAGGACGCCGGCCGCGAAGTCGGCCTCCTCCAGCTCGGCCGGGCAGGGGAGGTCGGCAACCGCCTCCCGGGCGGCGGCCAGGGCCGTAGCCGACAGGTCGACCCCGCGGTAGTGGGCCACCGCCGTCCCGCGTAGGGCCGCGGCCGTCGTCCGGGCGTCGCCGCAGGCCAGGTCGAGGAACCGGAACGGCCGGCCGACCTCTGATAGCTCCCGGTGCAGCTCCCGCCCGACTTCCAGGTGCGAGAAGTAGTTGTTGTCCACCGCCTGGCGGTAGGCGGTCCAGACGGGGTCGAACGGGCTGCCGCCCGCCCCGCCCGGGGACGGGGTCGCGGGTCGGTCGTGGGCGGTCGCCATGGGGTCAACCCCGGTGCGTCGGGCCGTCGGTGGGCGGACAGCCCTAGATTACGACGGCCGGAGGGACCGGGACGGGATGCCGATGTGAACGGACGGGAAACGAAATGCAACCGGCCGGGCGTGGCTACCTGCCCACGCCCGGCCGGCCGGAGTCGGCGCGGGTTCCGGTCCGCGCCGAGCCTCTTCTCCACCGGCCCCACACCGCTCGGACGGTGGGGTCCAGCTCGAACGAGAGAAGTAAAGCAACCGCCGTGCCGAGCGTCAAATTGCGGGAAATGATAGGGTTTGGGCGACCTGTACCGGACTACCATCCTGTCAACGGGTAAAGTTGGGTACGCCGGGCCGGGCCAGCCGTGTAGCTTTTACAACCCCCGCCCGGGCAGGTGTTGTTCTTACGGGAACTATTGGTTCGGCCGCAGGGTGTGCGGGTTGCCGAACCAAACCAATCCGCGCCGGGGGCCCCGGTCAGACCACCAGGATGACGCGAACGTCCATCACGTTGGTCCCGGTCAGGCCGGTCCGGAGCAGGTCGCCGGCGGCGTCGAAGAGCGGGTAGGCGTTGTGCCGGCGGAGGTGGTCGGCCGGGTCGAGCCCGAGGGCCTTCGCCCAAGTTATGGTGTCGGCGTCGGCCACCGCCCCGGCCGCGTCGGTCGGGCCGTCCTCGCCGTCCGTCCCGCCGCTCAGGATCGTGACCCCGTCGAGCCCGTCGGGTTCTTCGCCGAGCTTGGCCAGCACCGCCAGGACGAACTCCTGGTTGCGGCCGCCCTTGCCGTGGCCGTCGCCCAGCGTCACCGTCGTCTCGCCGCCGATCAACAGGCACGCGGGCGGGGCCACCGGCACCCCGTCCCGGCGGACGCTCCGGACGACGCCCGCGACGGCCGTGGCGACGGGCCGCGTCTCCCCCTCCACGAAGGCCCCGAGGTCGAGGACCCGGTAGCCCCGGGCGGCGGCCTCGTCGGCGGCCGCGGCCAGGGCCAGCCGGTTGCTGCCGATCACCCGGTTGACGACGTGCGGCGGCAGGGCCTTCGGCGTCTCGGGGAGCTGACCGGCGGCCCCGCGGTCGAGGTGGTTCAGGATGACGGCCGGGGTCTGTTCGCGGAGGCCGTAGCGGTCGAGGACGGCGAGGGCGTCGGCGAAGGTGGTGGGGTCGGGGGCGGTCGGGCCGGAGGCGATCACGTCGAGCGGGTCGCCGACCACGTCGGAGACGATCAGCGAGACGAGCAGCCGGCCGCGGAAGGCTTCGGCCAGGCGACCGCCCTTGACACGGGACAGGTGCTTGCGGACGGCGTTCATCTCGCCGATGGTCGCCCCGGACCGGTGGAGGAGCTTCGTGACGGCGAGCTTGTCGGCCAGGGTCAGGCCGGCGGCCGGGGCCGGCAGGAGGGCCGACCCGCCGCCCGACAGGAGGCAGACGGCCACGTCGTCCGGGCCGGCCCCGGCGAGCAGGCGGAGCATCGCGTCCGTGCCCGCGACGCCGGCGGCGGTCGGCTCGTTCACCCCGGGCGGCCGGGCCGGGTGGAGCCGGACTCGCTTGAGCGGGGCCTGCGTACCGTCCGGGACGTTGACCAGCCCGTCGACGCGGTCGAGCCGGTCGGCCAGCGCGGCTTCGAGTCCGGCGGCCATCCCGGCCCCGGCCTTCCCGGCCCCGACGACCAGCACCCGCGG
>JAIEQO010000728.1 GCA_019747655.1 Gemmataceae bacterium
CGCGGCGGGGTGCCGACGGGGGGGCGGCCCGGGCGAGTCGGAGGCGGCGGGTGAGTCGCGCGGTGGGTGTCACGGGGGTCGGGCGTTCCTGGCGAGCGGGGGGTGTGAGCCCCCTGATTCGTCGGGCATCAGGGGGCTCACGCCCCCCGCTCGCCCGGATCGGGTCAGAACGTGAAGTAGATGAACCCGCTGCCGCTGTCCGGGGCGAGGAGCATGGCGGTGCAGACGCAGGCCGCGTACCCGGCCCCCAGGACCGGGGCCGGTAGCCGGTCGTACACCCGTCGCCAGAGCCCCGCGGTCACGAACAGGTGGCACAGCAGGAGGAACCCGGCCGTGTACCACAGGCTCCGGTTGTGCAAGGGCAGCGGCTGGCCCATCTGGATGCTGAAGAGCCGCTCGAACATGGCCAGGGCCTTCGTGATGTCCGGCTGGAATAGCACCCAGCACAGGCTGACGCAGAAGAACGTCAGCGTGATGCGGAAGCCGGTCCCGAAGGCGGTTTGCAGGGCGGCGTCGAGCCGCGGCCGGGCCTCCGCGAAGTCCTTGAACTGCTTGTGGACGACCAGCATCAGCCCGTGGGCCACGCCCCACAGGACGTAGCTCCAGGCGGCCCCGTGCCAGAGCCCGCCGAGCGCCATCGTAATCATCAGGTTGCGGACCGTCGGCCACCGCCCGCCGCGGCTGCCGCCGAGCGGGATGAACACGTAGTCCCGCAGCCACGTCGAGAGCGAGATGTGCCACCGCCGCCAGAAGTCGCTGACGTTCGCGGCCAGGTACGGCATGTTGAAGTTGGTCGTCAGCTTATACCCGAGCAGGTGGGCCAGCCCCAGGGCCATGTCCGAGTAGCCGGAGAAGTCGCAGTAGATGCGGATCGCGTAGGCCAGGACGGCCATCCACACGGCCCCGGAGTTGTAAGCGTCCGGGTCCTTGAAGATCGGGTCGCTGAACACGGCCATCCGGTCGGCGATGGCCATCTTCTTGAACACGCCCATCAGGAACAGTTGCACCCCGACCTGGGCCCGGACCCAGTTCCACCGCTTCGGCCGGCGGGTCTGGGCGAGGAAGTCGCCGGCCCGGACGATCGGCCCGGCCACCAGGTGCGGGAAGAACAGGATGAACAGCAGGAACCGCGGCAGGCTCGTCTCGGCTTGGATCTTCCGCCGGTACACGTCCACCGCGTAGGAGATCGCCTCGAAGGTGTAGAAGCTGATCCCGAACGGGACGATCAGGTTGAGCAGGTCGAGCTTGCCGTAGCCGGGGTCGTAGCCGTACCGGGCGAGGGCGTCGTGCAGCTCGTTGAGGAAGAAGCCGCGGTACTTGAAGTAGCAGAGGATGCCGAGGTTCATGGTGATGCTGGTGAGCATCACGGTGCGGCGGAACCACTGTTTCCCCGAGGCGTTCATCAGTCGGCCGAACAGGTAGTCGGCCAGGGTGGTACAGGTCACCAGCAAGGCCAGCTCGCGGCTCCACGAGGCGTAGAAGTGGAAGCTGGCGATGACCAGGAGCCAGATGCGGGTGAGCTGCCATTTCCGCGGGATCGCCCAGTACAGGGCGAACACCCCGGCGAAGAACAGCAGGAAGGCTTGCGTGTGGAAGAACGGCTCGGGCAAGAGGTCGTGGACGGCCTTGAAGTACGGGCCGGTCCACGCCGAGATTTCGGCCCCCACCGCGGAAACGGCGTCGTACCCGTCGATGAGCGGCTGCGGGAGCATCGGCACCGTCCGTGGCGCGGGCGGCCCGGCGGGCGGGGCCGGGCGGGTCGCGGGCGGCGACTATAACGGCCGGGGGAAAATGGGGTCAACCCCGGGTGCCGGGGGTGATAAGACAGGCCGCACAGCCGCACGATGAACGCGGAAGAAGCAACGATCAGAACAGGACGATTGTTCCGGATCGTGCGGTTTCGCTTCGATCGTGCGGCTCCTCCGAATCCCGGAAGGGCCGCCGTCCATGCCGGAGCCGTTGGACTACAAGAGCGCCGGCCTCGACCTGGAGAAGTACGCCCGGACGATCGCGGGCATCCAGAGTCACCTCCGCCGGACCCAGGACCGGAAGCGGGTGTTCCCGCCGCCGTTCCCGCCGCGGAAGGGGGGTAAGGGCGTGGGCGGGTTCGCCAGCCTGTTCGACCTCGACCCGGACGCCGGGCTGTTCCGCCGCAAGTACCGCCACCCGGTCCTCGTCACCTGCACCGACGGGGTCGGGAGCAAACTCAAGGTCGCGGCCCTGGCCGGGAAGTACGACACCGTCGGCATCGACCTCGTGGCCATGTCGGCCAACGACCTGATCTGCACCGGCGGCGAGCCGCTCGTCTTCCTCGACTACGTCGCCATGCCGGCGGACGACCCGGTGACGACCGAGCAGATCGTCAAGGGGATCGCCGACGGCTGCGTCGAGGCCGAGTGCTCGCTCGTCGGCGGGGAGACGGCCATCCTGCCGGACGTGTACAAGCCCGGCGACTTCGACCTGGCCGGGTTCTGCGCCGGGGTGGTGGAGCGGTCCGGGGTCATCGACGGCAGCCGGATCGAGCCCGGCGACGCCGTCCTCGGCCTGGAGTCGAGCGGCCTGCACTCGAACGGTTACAGCCTGGTCCGGAAGATCGTCTTCGAGGCGGTCGGGCTGAAGGTCGGCGACCACGTTGAGGAGTTGGGCAAGACGGTCGGCGAGGAGCTGCTGCGGCCGACGCGGCTCTACGTGAAGCCGGTCCGGAGCATCCTGAGCCACTACCCGGTGAAGCGGAAGGGCGTCATCCACGGCCTGGCGAACATCACCGGCGGCGGCCTGCCGGACAACATCGCCCGCATCCTGCCGCCGGGCCGGCGGGTGTTCGTGAGGCGGGACTCGTGGGAGGTGCCGCCGGTGTTCCGGTGGCTACAGCGGCTGGGGAACGTGGCCGACGCGGAGATGGCCCGGGTGTTCAACCTGGGGGTCGGGTTCGTGGTGGTCGCGTCGCCGTCCTTTGCCAACAGCATC
>JAIEQO010000611.1 GCA_019747655.1 Gemmataceae bacterium
ACGACGGCCTCCCGGGCGGCCCGGCCGGCGGCCACGGCCGCGACCAGCTCGTCGACCCGGGGCCGGGTGGCGTCGATGGCCGCCAGCTCCCCGCGGCGGACGGCGGCGTGCAACTCGGTGAGGACGGCGACGGCCCGGCCGAGGAGGTCCTCTTCGGCCCGGAGGTGGTCAAGCAACGCGGCGGACGGTGGGGGCGGCGGGGCGGGCATCGGGGGCGGTTCCGGTCTTCGGCGGGGCGGCCGACTGGGCCATCTGGCGGACCAGGGCGGCGGCCAGCCCGACCCCGCCGGCGTCGGCCAGGTGCTTGCTCATGAACATGTCGAACAGCCCGCCCTGGACGTCGCCGGAGTCGCCGGGGAAGAACCCGCCGCCCTCCTCGAACGACTGCCGCATCTCCTTGAGCAGCATCGACAGCAGGGTGGCCTCGAACTCCTTGGCCATCTCGCGGACCTTGGCCTCGGCCGCCTTCGGGGGGAGCTTAGCATCGGCCCGGCCCGGGAGCGGCAGGAGGGCGGCCGACGGGGACGAGATTCCTTCCGGCCCGGTCATGGTTTTCCCCTGTCGGTCGAAAGTGCCAGCCAGGGGTTTGCACCCCTGGCTACCGGCGGTCGCCGCTCCGCGGCTCCGGCTGCTTGGAGTCCCGGAGCGGCGACCGACGGAGGCCAGGGGTGCAAACCCCTGGCCTCCCGGATGCGTCAGTTGATAATCAGCTCGGCGTGCAGGGCCCCGGCCGTCTTGAGCGTCTGGAAGATGGCGATCAGGTCCCGGGGCGTCACCCCCAGGGCGTTCAGGGCCCGGGCGACCTCGGCCACGGTGGTCGATTGCGGGACGACGATCATCCGCCGCCGCTCCTCGGCCGCCGAGATCGTCGCCTGCGGGACCACCGCCGTCTGCCCGCCGGAGAACGGCTGCGGCTGGGAGATGACCGTGCTCGTGGCCACCCCGATGTACAGGTTCCCGTGGCTGACGGCGGTGGTCGAGAGCGACACGTTCTCCCCGGCCACGACCGTCCCGGTCCGCTCGTTGATGACCACCCGGGCCGGCACGTCCGGCCGCACCTCCAGCAGCCCGACCTCGGCCAGGAACTGGGTCGGGTTCTTGCAGAAGTCGGCCGGGACGCACAGGAGGACCGACCCGGGGTCGAGCGGGACGGCCACCCCGGGGTGCCGGTCGTTGACCGTCTTGGCGATCAGCCGGGAGGTGTTGAAGTCCGCCTCCTTGAGCAGGAGCTGGGCCTTGTTGCCGTCGAACACCACCTCCCCCGGGGCCTCCTTCTCGACCAGGGCCCCGCCCGGCACCCGGCCGGCGTTCAGGTGGTTCTTCTGCACCCCGGACGCCTGGGCGGTGACGGAGAACCCGCCGATCGAGACGGCCCCCTGGGCGACCGCGTACACCTGCCCGTCGGCCCCCCGGAGGGGGGTCTGGAGGAGCGTCCCGCCCTGGAGGCTGCGGCTGTCGTCCATGGTCGAGACGAGCACGTCGATCTTGGTCCCCTTGCGGGAGAACGGCCCGATCTCGGCGATCACGATGACCGCCGCGATGCTGGTCGACCGGATGACCGACTCGGACGGGAGCTGGCTGAAGATGCCGGTCGTCACCCCCTGCCGCTGGAGCATGTCCACGGCGACCTGCTGGGTGAAGGTGCTGCGGCTGCCGGTCTGGTCGAGGCCGGCGACGAGCCCGAATCCGATGAGCTGGTTCGGCCGGGCCCCGGCCACCTCGGTGATGTCCTTGATCCGGACGCCCTGGGCCGAGGCCGGCAGGGCGGCCCCGAGGGCGACGGCGGCGGCGATCAGCAGGCGGTGCATGACGACCTCGGGAAGAAGACCCCACCCCCTAACCCCCTCCCCCGCGGGGGGAGGGGGAACCAAACCAGCCACCCAGCTTGTCCCCCCTCCCCCCGCGGGGGAGGGGGTTAGGGGGTGGGGTCCGTCGGCGTCAGAACGGCCGGACCGCGTCGTACACCCGGCCGAGCCAGCCCGGGCGGGTGGTCCGGGTGGCCGGGCCGCGGCCGAGGTAGCTGATCCGGAAGTTGGCGACGAACTGGGACGGGACGATGTTCCCGACCGCCACGTCCTGCTGGCGGACCACCCCGGTGATCCGCAGCACCCGCTCCTCGCCCTGGACCACCCGGCTGCGGTAGCCCTCGACCACCAGGTTCCCGTTCGGCATGATGTCGACCACGGTGACGCCGATCCGGTCGGTGAAGACCCGGTTGGTGTTCATGGTCGCGGCGCCGGAGAAGGTGGCCGCCGCCTGGGCCGACGGGAGGGGCAACACCACCCCCCGGGCCGCCTGCCCGGCCGGGGTCGTCCCGCCCCCGCCGCCGGTCCCGCCGGCGACCACCCCGGCCGCCGGGGCGAACGTCGTCCCGGTCCCGAACAGCCCGAGCTGGCCGCTGGTGGTCGCGGCCCGGGTCTGGGCCCGGGCGTCCTGCTCGGCCGCGACCGTGGTCTCGGTCACGGCGATGGTCAGGAGGTCCCCGACCTGCCGGGCCCGGTTGTCCTGGAACAGGAACGCGTACCGGGGGTCCCGGCGGTCCCAGATGGAGTCGGCCACCACCACCGGGGCGGCCCCGACCCCGAGCCCGCCCACGGCCAGCACCCACCGCCTCATCGCCGCCCCTCGGGAAAGTGTGAGTGGTTAGTGTGAGTGTGAGTGAAGAACCGGACCCGGGCCGGTCATTGCGTCCGCGGCAGGTCCACCTCGACGGTGCCCGGGCCGGTCACCCGGGCGGTCAGCGTCTTCTTCGAGTCGACGTTTTGGACCGGGATCATCTGCCCGACCGCCCCGCCCTGCTGGGCCTCCCCCACCGCCGACACGGTCGACGCCCCGAGCTTGACCACCATCGTCACCCGGTCCCGCGGCTTGATCACCATCTCGGCCGCGGCCGGGCGGGCGGCCGGCGGCGCCCCCGGCACAATCCCGCCGGCCGGTACGACGCCCCCGGTGGGCGGAACGGCGGCCCC
>JAIEQO010000409.1 GCA_019747655.1 Gemmataceae bacterium
GCCGTCGCCAGCGCCATGAAGGACTGGGCCCTGGAGCACGGGGCCACCCACTACACCCACCTGTTCCAGCCGATGACAGGGCTGACGGCCGAGAAGCACGACAGCTTCCTCAGCCCGACCGGGACCGGCACCGCCCTGGCCGAGTTCAGCGGCAAGGAGCTGGTCAAGGGCGAACCGGACGCCTCGTCGTTCCCGTCCGGCGGCATCCGGGCGACGTTCGAGGCCCGCGGGTACACCGGCTGGGACCCGACCAGCCCGGCCTACATCCGCGAAGCGCCCAACGGCGCCACCCTGGTCATCCCCACGGTCTTCGTGTCGTGGACGGGCGAGGCCCTGGACAAAAAGACGCCGCTCCTCAGGTCGATGGAGGCCCTGAGCCACCAGGCCCTCCGCATCCTCCGGCTGTTCGGGAACACCGAGTCCAAAAGGGTGTTTACGACGGTCGGCCCGGAGCAGGAGTACTTCCTGATCGACAAGAACTTCCTGTTCGCCCGGCCGGACCTGCTGAACTGCGGCCGGACCCTGTTCGGGGCCAAGCCGCCGAAGGGCCAGGAACTCGAGGACCAGTACTTCGGCACCATCCCCGAGCGGGTGCTGGCGTGTATGGCGGACTGCGAGGCCGAGATGTTCAAGCTCGGCATCCCGGTCAAGACCCGGCACAACGAGGTGGCCCCGAGCCAGTACGAGATCGCCCCGATCTTCGAGGACTCGAACCTCGCCACCGACCACAACCAGCTCTGCATGGACGTGATGCGGCGGACGGCCGAGAAGTACGGGCTCGTGTGTCTCCTGCACGAGAAGCCGTTCGCCGGGATCAACGGCAGCGGTAAGCACAACAACTGGTCGATGAGCACCGACCTCGGCGAGAACCTGCTCAACCCGGGCGACAACCCCCACGACAACGCCCAGTTCCTGGTCTTCTGCGTGGCCGTCATCCGGGCCGTCGCCAAGTACCCGGAGTTGCTCCGCGTCAGCGTGGCGTCGGCCGGGAACGACCACCGGCTCGGGGCGAACGAGGCCCCGCCGGCGATCATCTCGATCTTCCTCGGCGACCAGCTCCAGGACGTGATGGACCAGCTCGAGCGGTCAGACCTGAAGTCGACCAAGCAGGGCGGGTTCATGGAGGTCGGCGTTTCGGTCCTGCCGAAGCTCCCGCGGGACGCCGGGGACCGGAACCGGACCAGCCCGTTCGCCTTCACCGGGAACAAGTTCGAGTTCCGGGCGGTCGGTTCGAGCTTCAGCATCAGCGGCCCGAACGTGGTACTGAACACGATCGTGGCCGAGTCGCTCGACTTCATCGCCACCGAGTTGGAAAAGGCGACGAAGGGCGGGAAGGACCTGAACAAGGCCATCCAGGACCTGCTGCCGGGCATCCTGAAGGAGTCGAAGAAGGTCGTGTTCAACGGCGACGGGTACACCGAGGAGTGGCACAAGGAGGCCGAGAAGCGGGGCCTGCCGAACCTCAAGAGCACCACCGACGCCATCCCGGTCATCATCCGCAAGGACTCGGTCGACCTGTTCGGCAAGTACAAGGTGTTCAGCGAGCGGGAGCTGCAGAGCCGGTACTTCATCTACGCCGAGAAGTACGTCAAGGAGGTGACGATCGAGGCCAACATGATGGTCACGATCGGCCGGACGATGATCGTCCCGGCGGCCCTCCGCTACCAGGCCGAGGTGGCGGCCGCCGTGAACGCGACCAAGGCCGCCGGGGTCGACAACGGCCCGCAGGTCGACCACCTGAAGGACCTGACCGGGCTGTTGGGCAAGTTCCAGGCGGCCGTCAAGGGGCTGGACGACGCCCTCCACCACCACCCGGACGGCGACGCCTTCGCCCACGCCAAGGCCATCAAGGACACCGTCATCCCGCGGATGGCCGAGGTCCGGGAGTACGGCGACAAGCTCGAAACCATCGTCGCCGACGACCTCTGGCCGCTGCCGACCTACCGCGAGATGCTGTTCATCAAGTGACCGGCCGCCGCGACCCACGCGAAGCCCGCCCGGCCCACCGGGCGGGCTTTCTCGCCGGCGGGTTTTCCTTTCCCGCTCACCCCCGCCCGGTTAGATTGGTAGTCGCGCCCCGTCGTGTCCCGGTCCCTCCCTCCGGAGCCGTCCCGATGACCCCGCACGTCCCGTCCCGCCGGCTGTTCCTGGCGTCCGCCGCGGCCGCCCCGCTGTTCGCCCGCGGGGCGTTCGCCAACCTACTGGAAGACCTGACCAAGACCCCGCCCGCGACCGAGGGGCCGTTCTACCCGAACAAGCTGCCGCTCGACACCGACAACGACCTGATCGTCGTCAACGACGCCCTCACGCCCGCCGTCGGCGAGATCACCCACCTGACCGGCAAGGTTCTCGACCCCAGCGGCAACCCGGTCAAGCACGCGGTGGTGGAGATCTGGCAGTGTGACGCCGGCGGGGTCTACCTGCACACGGCCGACAGCGGGCCGAACAAGGCGAAGCAGGAGAAGAACTTCCAGGGGTTCGGCCGGTTCGCCACCGGGTCGACCGGCGAGTACTACTTCCGGACCATCAAGCCGGTCCTGTACTCCGGCCGGGCGGCCCCGCACATCCACGTCAAGGTGAAGAAGGGCGGCAAGGAACTGCTCTGCACCCAGTGCTACGTCAAGGGCGAGAAGGGGAACGACAAGGACGGCATCTTCAAGGCGGCGGCCAAGACGCCCGAGCAGCGGAAGGCGATCGAGATCCCGTTCGAGCCGATCAAGGACTCGAAGATCGGCGAGCTGGCCGCCAACTTCGTCATCGTCCTCGGGAAGACGCCCGGGGAGTAGTACCAGGACGAGAAACAGCCGCACGATGAAGACCGATGAAGGCACGATCCGGACAAGGCATTTGATTGATTTGTCCGGATCGTGCCTTCATCGGTCTTCATCGTGCGGCTGAGAGTCTATCCGGGAAGTTACGCCTGCTTTTGTGGGGTCTTCCGCGGGTACTTGAAGGCGGCCTGAGCGTTCGCGGC
>JAIEQO010001099.1 GCA_019747655.1 Gemmataceae bacterium
AGGCCGCCCTCCTGTTGGCCCACCTCGGCCACCGGCCGGCGGCCGGGCGGCTGGTCGAGTTGCTCGGCTCCCCCCGGGGCGAGGTGTTCGCGGCCGCCGGGTACGGGCTCCGGGTGCTGGCCGTCCCGGACACCCTGCCGGCCGTCACCGAGCACGTCGGCCGGCGGCACCAGGCCATCCTGGCCGGCGGCCCGTCGGCCGGGCTGCCGGGCGTCCACCGGGACTTCCTCGACCGCGAGCTGTCGGAGCTGGTCCAGCTCCTCGGGCGGGCCGACCACCGGCCGGCGATCCCGACCCTGCGGCGGCTGGTCGCGCGGCTGCTCCGGCCGGGGGCCCCGCCGAGCACCACCCCGCTCGGGACCCCCGTCCGGGTGGCGGCCGTCTGGGCCCTCGGCCGGATGCACGCCGGCGACCCGGACCCGGAGGTGACCGCCCAGATCGAGGAGCGGCTGACCGGCGACCTCCAGGTCGGGTTCGACGACCCGACGATCCGGCGGGCGGCGGCGGTCGCCCTCGGGCGGATGAAGGCGACCGGGTCGCTGGAGGTGCTACGCCTCTACGCCGACGGGGGCGGCCCGACCCCGGACCCGGTGGCCCACGCCTGCCGGTGGGCGGTGGCCCACATGGAGGGGAAGCCGCTCGCCCCGCCGGAGACCGCCGTGGAGGTCCAGAAGGACGCCTTCCTGCTCCCGGTGAAGT
Organism: Gemmataceae bacterium; assembly: GCA_019747655.1. Classification (GTDB taxonomy): domain Bacteria; phylum Planctomycetota; class Planctomycetia; order Gemmatales; family Gemmataceae; genus Urbifossiella. Next base: position 700 of record JAIEQO010001099.1, read on the forward strand.
AGGCCGGGGAGGTCAGGCCCGGAACGACCCGCCGAGCCGGTCCGGGCGGCCGATGTACCGGATCGTGTCGAAGTACCAGTTGGCCGGCAGGATGTTGTTGGACTTGGCCAGGCCCGCGCTGTTCCCGCCGTCCCCGACCACGTTCTTGGCCCGGCCGGACCCGCCGACGGTGTTCCCGGTCGCCCCCCGGATGACGATCCCGCCCCCCCGGTCGGTGACCGGGGCCAGCCCCCGGGCGGTCAGCCCCACCCAGTTCCCCTGGACGGTGTTCCCGGCCGTCCCCCGGCCGTCGAGGACCACCCCGGCCCCCGGCGGCCGCCCCTTCGCCGGCCACAGCCCCATCCCGCCGATCAGGTTCCCGGCCCCCAGCACATCGCCGCCGACCCGGTTGCGGGTCGCCCCGGCCTCGACCCGGACCGCGTCGCCGCCCTGCTGGGACGCCGCCTCCCCGGTCGCGTCGATGCCGATGTGGTTCCCCTCGACCACGTTCCCGGTCGTCCCACTCCCGCTGATCCGGAGCTGGTCGGCGGTGTTCCCGGTCAGGACGTTCCGGGCCGCCCGGTCGGTCCCGCCGACCCGGTTGTCGTCGGCCCCGCCCCGGATCACCAGCCCCGACCCGTTCGGGACCGAGGCGAACCCGGTGGCGTCGGTCCCGACGAAACTCCCGGCCACCCGGTTCCGGTCGGCCCGCTCGCCGCTGATGTCGATCCCGGCCCCGGTGTTGCCGCCGACCACCATCTTGTCGGCCGGGCGGGTCCCGCCGACGGTGTTCCCGGCGCCCGTCACCAGCACCCCGGCCCCGCCGTTGCCGGCCTTCCGGTAGCCGGTCGCGTCCAGCCCGACCCAGGACCCGGCGACCGTGTTCCCGTCCGACCCGACGACGATCCCGTTCCCCTTGAACCGCTGGACCGACAGCCCCCGGACCACGTTCCCGCCGCCGAGCAGGACGAGGCCGTCGGCCTTCGCCCCGGCCGCCGACCCGTCGAGCCGGACGAGCGGGGTGCCGGCGTAGCCCGGCTCGGTGGTGGCGTCGAGGGTGATCTTGCCGCGGAGGGGCGGGAGCGGGGACTTGGGGGAGATGGTGTGGGCGCCGGACCCGGGGATGGCGAACCGGATGACGACCGGCCCGGCCCCCGGGGCGGGCACGTCGCCGACGGCCCGGCGGGTGTTGGCCGCGGTGATCGCCTCCCGGAGCGTCACCACCCGGTCCCGGGCGACGGTGTCGCCGGTCCCGGTGACGGTGATGACGGCCGGGACGGCCCGGTCCTCCAGCGGCTCGACGGCGAGGCGGGTCCGGCGCGGGTCGGGCATGCGGGCCTCCGGTCCGGCGGTCGGCGAACGCGGTCCGGCACCGCGCCAACCAACCATCGGCATCCGGGGGGGCCGGACTGTAGCGAAAATCGCGGACGAGGCGGTCAGACCGTCGGGGCCGGGTGGCGGACCGGGGCCGGCGGGGCGACCGCGGGAGTGGTATCGGCCCGGGGGCGGCGAATCTTCAGGTCGCCCCCGTCCGTCCGGTCGACGATCCTCACCCCCCCCCGCCCACCCCGCCCGACCCACGCCTCCACCCGGCCCCGCCCGGCGTCCCCGCGGAGGTCGATCCCGAGCCGGCCGGCCCCCGGGTCGGGGGGCAGGTCGAAGCTGACCCGCGGGGCCCCGCCCCGGCCGAGGTCGACCACCACGTCGGCCCGGCGGGTGACCGGCCCGGTGACGGCGAAGTACAGGGTGTCGTACCGGCCCCGGAGGTGGACGAAGACCCGGTCGGCGGCCCCGGCGGCCGACGCCGTCCCGTCCCGGCCGGTGACGACCGCCCGGACGGTCCCCCGGCCGTCGTCCTGCACCCGGACCACGTCGGCCCCGGACGAGGTGGTGATGTAGAGGGCCCGGCCGACCAGGCTGACGGTGGCCGGGCAGTCGCGGCCTTCCAGGGCGGTAACGGACGGGGTGAACCGGGTCATGCCGTGCCCTCCGTGGCACCGGGGCGGGTCCTTCCGCCCGGGGAACGCCCGGCCGGTCGGCCCTTGCGCCGTGTCGTATGATTTCCCCGCCCGCCCCCGGAGCCCGCGATGACCCACCCCCCGCCGGACCTCCTCCACCGCCTGACCGCCCACGGCCAGGGGCACGTCCTGGCCGGGTGGGACGGCCTCCCGCCGGCCGACCGGGCGGCCCTGGTCGGCCAGCTCGCCGGGCTCGACCTGGCGGAACTCGGAGCCCTGTACCGCCGCAAGGACGAGCCGCACGCGGCCCTGCCGCCGCGGGACCGGATCGCCCCGCCGCCGGTC